>RFJB01000139.1 GCA_003695045.1 Candidatus Woesearchaeota archaeon
AGTTTGATAACGCTTTTTTCTTTGGGAAGGAAGCCCTCGCTGTGAAGGAGTTCGTCAAGCTCTCTGACCTCGGGAAGAAATTTTTTCTGCAGGCGCTTTTTTTTTTCTGTGTTTATCCTGCTGAAGTCCCTCTTTTGAAGAATGGAGGTCAGGAACAAACTCAGTTTCCTCCTGACAGGAAGCGGAGCAAGAGCGCGGATTAGCTTTCTTACCGGGACCGGAGGATTTTTCAGGTGCTTTGCAAAGAAGACCGACTTTGGGACAGTCCGGGGGTTTCTAACGCTGAAGTCAGCGACAAAGTTTGTGTCACGGACTCCGAGAAACTTGAGAACTGTGCGGTATACACGCGGCATGTCTTTCTTCATGTCTTCCAGAAACAATATCAGAATGTTTTCCCTCCTGAAAGCCCTCAGATAGTTGCGGATGTATTTTGAAAAGCGGACGTGCTCGCTGTACTGGACGCGAAACGGGTTCCATGCGGTTGCGGGAACGAGGCGCTCGTCCTTTTTTCTGGCATCTTCCAGCGCAAGGGCTTTTTCAAAGCTTTTCACATCTTCTTCGCCGCTCGCGAGAAGCTGCGCGTGCCACGAGTAAAGCATTTCCGCCGGCTCGCGGAGCATGATTATTATCTTCGCATCAGGGCTCATCTTTTTGATGAGACGGGGGGCTGCACTGGAGTAAAGGTAAACGGGGGTTGATTCGCCGATTATCTTCCTGTCGCCGGCGTCTTTGAAAAGTTGAAGGTATTCCCTGTCATTTGGAATGCCCTTGAAAGAATCTTTTTTGCCGTGAAAGCGGTCCGCCTGCTCGTGCAGGTCCGAGCACAGGTAGTGCGGCTCCTTGACCGGGCACATGAAAATTTCGGGATGCTGGGAGAGGTACTCATGAAGGGAAGTGGTCCCGCATTTCGGGGCACCGACAATGAAGAGGTTGGGCTTCTTCATGCAGGAAGAATGCCTGGGGAGGTTATTTAAATGTTTCTTTCATGCAACATTTCTGTACTGCCGAACCGGTGCCTGCATCTGGTAAGCGTTCTCCGGCAGGTATGGGGCGAAGGAGGACTGCTCCTGCGGGGGCTGCTGCTGTTCTTCTTTTGATTTAGGTGGGCTGTAGCCGCCAAGGAATCCCGCAAAGGGCGCGTTGAGAGAGAATGTCGGCAGGGTGTCTCCGAAAGGAGGGACTTCAAACGGCAGCTTAACAGCTTCAAGACCGTTGGCTGAAAAGATGTATCCGGGAGCAAACACCCATGCAAATCTCTTTGTGACAGGCCAGAATTCTTTTTTGAGATGCTCGCCCATGCCCTCGGGGTTGAAATCATTTCTGATGAGGTACTCTGTCGGGAGAAAAGAGGAAACAAATGTCGCGTTGTAAGGACCTATTGCGGTAAGGCCTTTCAGAAGGGGACTGCTTATTGCTGGAAACACAACATTTCCAAGCTGAACCATAGGGAAGAGCACGGTGTTGACCGCGCCGTATGTCGTTATTGCCTCGTCAACAACATCGTAGAGGGGTTTCTCGCCCTTGACTATCTTTCCAGCGGCGCCGAAGAGTGCGAATGCAGTAGGTGTTGCGAGGGCTGCGGGACCAAGCGTGGCATAGGTAAAAGCAGTGCTCAGTCCGCCGAAGAGAGCATGGTTTATGAGGCGCCTTGCCTTCACTTCCCAGCGCTCGTTCGAGGGCTGCTGAACGAGGTCGCCCAGGTCGGGTTGCTGCTGCTGTTCTGTTTCCTGAGGAGAATCATCAGCCATAGTAACCACTTGTTGGTGGTTTCATTATTGAACAATATATAAATTTTTCTATCTTGAGCGGGGCTCAATCCAGTAAACAGCCGGCTCAATCGACTCAGAACGGCATTTGGGGCACTTTGTCGGGGCTTTGACGCGGTGCTTCTCTTTAAAAACAAAACCGCAACGCCTGCAATAAGGATGCTCAAAGCGGAGAACCTGGTCGTGGGGCAGCCCCTTTCTCACGTATTCAAACTCCCTCACAAAGTCCTTGAGAGGCATGGCAAAGCGGTGCGCGAGCTCGGCAAGGGAAACCCTGTTCCTGCGCAGAATCGCAGAAATCATCTGCCTTCTTGTCAGAGCCAAAAAGAACACCTACAACCTGTCAATTGCAACCTCGAGATTTTTCACCCAGGCATGAATTATGCCCAGGATTTTTTGCTTTATTACCTGTTTTGGAGCAATCTCGTAAACGTAAAAGTAGCCGCCGCTGTCCATGTTCTGCTGGGTTCTCTTGACCAGCCCTTCCTCGTGAAGCTTCTTCACGCTTCTCTGGACAGTGCTGAGATCAAGCTGGAGCTCTTTAGCAATATCGTCTGTTGTGAAGCGCTCGGCGAGATTGGCAAGGAGAAAATTGAATATCCTCAGGTCTGACTTCCTCAGGCCGAAACTGCACTTTATGACCTCTTCAATGCTTATCGTCTTGCAGGCGAAGTCCAGCATAACCAAAGGGGAAAAGAGAGAACTATTTATGCTTTTTCTTTTTGGCAGTACTGCTGTTTTTCATCCTTTCCGCAAAGAGGTATGAAAGGATTATTCCTGCAGCGCCAGAAACAAGAGCCGCGGAGAAAATGCGAATGCAGCGCTTGCAGACAACGCACTCCTCCTCAAACATGTTGCAGGTATGCCCTGCCTCAAGAGAACCATACTGGGGAACAGAGTATGAGGGCGAACCATCATCAGCATAAGAAGGAATCCTCTGCATTCCGTAGGGCGAAGTGTATGCCGAACAGTGATAGACAGTGGTGAAGAGGATTAGAATGAGAGACGCGATGAGCAGGAGTTTGTGCGGCTCGGCAAAGGACGCAATGTCCTTCCTGCAGCAAATAGCGCGCATCATTATGAAAAAGAGCACGCCGAGCATGAGGGCTGTCACCCAGGCATCATAAAGCCCGAACTGTTTTATGGTAAGCACAAGATAGACCCCGATGACAACAAGAACAGCGCTCATCCCCTTTCCAATCTTCTCCATTACCCTGCCGGGTTTGGTAACCAGGGAGAAAAGCCGGTCCCCGACAACCAGAAACGCCATTGCCGGAACAAGAACTCCCATGCTGAAAAAGAGGAGGTGAAGCCAGAGGGAGGTTCTTACTGTTGCGATGACAATGCCGAGATAAGAGAACGAACACGGATTGACAGCGCTCAGCAAAGCGAAGGAAACGCCGAGCAGAACAGGGTTCTTGACAAGGGGAAAGCGCATTGCATCAAGCTTCCCTGCGAGGTCAAGAATTCCTACAACAGCAAACATCATTCCCAGGCCGAGTTGAAACCCGTTTTTCACAGTGGAGGAAAAGAGAGCTGAAAGGAAAAGAGCGGACAACACAAAGGTCACAACAAAGCTTACGGAAAACAGAGCAATGGAAAGAATCTTCCCGTCTTCGCGCCGCGTAAAGCGGTAGAAAAGCATGGGTATAAGGACTGCCACGCAGGGCGAGAAGGAAGCAAGAATCCCTGAAAGAAACGTGAGGTAGAGTGTAGCATCCGCCATGCAGTGCGAAATCAGAGTTCTTCCTTATAAATTATTCCTTTGGCTGTTGAAGAACGAGTTTTAACGGCAGGAGTGTTTTGCCCCCAACAAGTAGTTATAAACGAAAGTTATTTTAAGCAGCAGGTCAACCGACCGGAAGATGATTGGCGCTTCAGAACTGGAAAGAATGATACACGGAAAAGCCATGGAACTGATAGCCGGCAAACCCTATCTGACAGGAGAGGAACTTAACAAAGTGCTGGCAGGGGAACCGGTTGAAGATTATGCCGGAAACGGATTCTACCAGCTCGTTGACAAGAAGCCCAGAACAAGAATGACCAAAAACCCTCCTGTGCCAAAGCCGCTCAAGATTACAATGTCTTCAGAGGAAGCCCCGTACGTATGGGTTCCGACCGACTTTCAAACTCTCTACAAAGCAATGGAAAAACTGGACGGCTTGATAAAAATAAGGGGGAACAACCCTGAGGATTACTATTTTCTGGACCCCGGGGCAGGAGACGGAAGAACAGGACTTGTGGCCGAGACATTCGGACTTAAGCCGTTGATGTGGGAAGCAGACCCGGACATGCACAGGGTTGCCGCGCAGAACATAGCCGATGCGGAAAGCAGCGCAGAACTCTACAGGGGGAACGGACTTGACGGGGTTCTGGAATGGATGGAGCAGAACAGTGACAAAAGCGCAGTCATATACTCTTACCTCATAACAGAAAAGACAGCGCGCCTTGCAAGGCACGTCACGGAAAAAGCTCCGGACGGCACATACCTCATGACTTTCATGGATGACGTGAGAAAGTCGTTGAGAGGCAGAGGGCTGGACAGAACCGCCATTCTGTACGGACCAATAGTGGGAAGCGGCGGAATTTACATATACCGCATCTGCTGACTTTTAAGCCGGAGAAACAAAAGTCACAAATCCGCAAAGGACTCGTAACCCTTGCTTTCGATTTCCTTAATTAACTCGGCGCCGCCCGTCCTAACAATTCTTCCGCCCAGCATGACATGGACAAAGTCGGGCTGTATGTAGTCAAGAATTCTCTGGTAGTGCGTTATTAGCAGAACAGACAATTCGGGCTTTTCCCTCTTCACAGAG
>RFJB01000140.1 GCA_003695045.1 Candidatus Woesearchaeota archaeon
AGTATTGCCTTTTGGAGAGTTGCGCCGCGCGCCTTGCTGAGGGCATCGTTTACCCATGCGCTGAAGAACTGGAATGTTGCTGAATCAGGATTGAGAAATTCAAGAATGACTGCTTCTTCCAGGCTTTCTTTTTCGCGCATGGCTCTGGCAAGCGCGTTTAAAACGAAAGGGTGCCTGTCTGTGAGATTGAGAAGCGTTTCCCAGTGATGTTTGATTTTGTGGTAGTCCCTGAATTCTTTTATTTCTTCATCGTTGTATTTTTTCAGATTTACCTTCTCAAAATGTGAGAGTGATGTGCCAAATGCTCTGCTGTAACTTGTCGTGATGAGAAACAACGGCGCTTCACTGCTTTCCCCATTTTCTATGCCTGCCATGTCCAGAACGCTCTTTACCTGCGGAAAGTTTTCAAGGTTCAGGAGTTCTTCGCCGTCGTCTATTATCACCAGCAGTTTCTTTTTCTGCTGCTTGAGCCGGGCGCTGATTTTGTTCATCGCATCTCTTACAGATTCAATCATTCTTGAATGGTCTGGCTTGACTTTCAGGAGTTCGCCTTCTATCTCCCTTTCAGATTCAGAAATAATCTCTGATACATGTTTCTCCGCGTCTGTCTCCGGTTTTCTTTTCGAAAACTCCTTCTTCATTTCCTTTATGGCAAATACAGAATAGAACTCCGGCGTCATGGGAACCTGAGACAATTCCAGAAGCACGCATTCAAAGTGGCTTTCCGCAAGAGTTCTTTTCAACTCAGACACAATCGTTGTCTTGCCGCTCTTTGGCTGGCCTACAATCAGGACGTTTCTTCCCGAATTAAGAATTTCAGAGATTTCTTTAAGCGTGGCCGTTCTTTCTATAAACGCAGGAGAGTAATCATGAAGGTGCTTCTTCTCTCCGGGTGTGTTTTTGTGCTCTCTCTTCACGAGGATCCCTTGCTTCCTTGCTTAAAACCTTCTTTTATTCCAAGTGGTATATATTTCTGTCGGTATATTGCTGTTGTTGTTCTCTTTTGCAGTTCTGTATACTTTTTGGTATATTAATGTTTTGGTATTTATTCACTTCGGTATATCTTGTTGTGTTGCCTGCTTGTTCCCTGTTGTCGCATGGCGTTCTCTCTGAAACTCATGGTATATATTCTTTTCGGAAAATTATGTTAGTGGATTATAGTCCATTTGGTATATTGTGGGGGTGAGAAGCAAAATCCCCTGTTGTCGAAATTAGAGAACCAGCCAGCTGCCGCAGGAGCATGCACAAGATCAAGAAGAAAGAAAAAGCTCCTTTACTCTTTACTGAATCTCAACGGTCTTGCCCAAACTCTGTCCGGGAAGGCCCTTCTCAAAAACAGCCCTTAAAGCGCCAGAATTTCCGTGAGGCGACTGTATCTTTCCTTCAATAGTCGTCTTCTTCTTGCCCGGAGCAGTCCAGCTTACCTTTTTGCCGACAAGCTTTTCAGCATCTGCTCTGGATGAGACGCCCTCGACCTGTATTATGATGTGATTCGGCTTCTGGTTGTGCCTGCTGAGCCGGAAATTAACTATTGTTCCTTTCATGATTCACACGGGGAGAAAGCGCTCCTTTAAAAAATTTTGTATTTCCTCACTGGAGGCGCTCTTTTAACCTCTCAAGTTCTGAACCGGCAAGCTCATAGGCACCATGCTCCCAGGCATGGCTTGCCGCATGCAGAATTCTCTTTACCTCGTCAAGGTCCTCGTGAAGACGGGGGTCAGTCAGCTTCTCCCGATGCCTGTCAAGCTCTTCAAGAAGATCGCGGGACATCTCGTTGGAAACGCTCTCAAGCCAGCTGTTCAAAAGCCCCTTGAAATCCTCAGCATCCTGCAGGGTCATAACGTATCTGTTGATTTACAGGGTTATAAATGTTTTGAATATCTGCTCAAACTGAATGCGCTCACACCAAAGCGATGCTGCTGCAGCGCATCAGACAAGAAAGAAAAGCATCACCGGCACAAGAAGGCAGCCCATGAGGTGCTGCCTCGCAACATTCAGTTCCGACGCAATGATGCCAAGAGAAGTGCTTGTAATCAGGACGAGAATGCCTGAAGCGCCGGACATGATGCCGACAATAAAAGAAATGAGCCCGATCAGACCAAGATTCATCATCCGGTAGGGAACCTTCGAGACCATTCTGGAGAAGAATCTGCTCAGATGCATTCCGATAAGAACTGAAACACTGCCCGCGACAAGCGCAGCGCAGGCAAAAAGGACTGCAAGAGAAGGACTTATCCCGCTGCCTGCAAACTCAAAAAGGTCCCTTACTGCAACTATGGCGCCGTTTCTTGCCTTGCCAATCACGGCAAGGGTGACAATGGAAACCACAAAGTTGACGGTGTTTATTCCGCCAACAGTTATCAGGTACGGCCAGTCGCTTTTCTCTGTTTTTTCTTCCCTGCTGCTGAAAAACCTGCTTACAAATGCCGCTCCCTGAGCAGAGCCGAGACCAGGCATTATGCTTGTGAGGCAGCCAGCAAGAAATGCGGCAAGAACGGGCTTTGCAGTCATTTGCCCTGACACGGGAAGCGTTTCTCTTTTCTGTTCTCTGAGCTTCGAGTTCTTGAAAAGCGATTCCGTGATGACGCTTGTTCCAAAGAGCCCTGAAAGGAGAGGCAAAAGAGGTTCTTCAAGAGATGGCAGGTTAAGCGCAAACAATCCCAGAATGCCAGAGAACGCAAACACAAACAGCGTCCTTCCCCCTCTGAAATCAGCGGCAATCATGAAAAACGAGAGAGCGAGAATCAGAGCTCCAATGCGGGGTTTTATGACTTCATACAGTGGAGGTATTGCATAAGCAAGGAATGGCAGAAGTGCAAGCGTGGCCAAAAGCGAAAGGAAGCTTCCGATAAGAGAGAGAAAGACGGCATGGTTTCCAAACCCTCTGAGAGAAAGCCTGTGTGCAGGCAGAACACTCAGTTCTGTTCCCGAATCAGGAACTCCAAGAAAGGTTGAGGGGATGAAATCCATAAAAGTGTGCGTCACTGCCATTGACACAATAAACGCGCCGAGGGCTTCAAGAGGCATTATATCTAAAATATCGGGCTTCGAGGTCGCTGCTGCGAGGAGGATTCCTGCTATAAGATTGATATGAACTCCAGGAGTCAGTCCGGTAACAATTCCGGCTGAAACTCCTGCTCCGGCACCCAACAAAATCTGCAAAAGCATAACTGCTCTGAAAGAAATCTCTTTAAATCAGAAATCACTGTTTTTCCGGATGTTTTACGGAAATTCTGAATGTCTTAAACGGCGCTACAGTATGTTTGCGAGAATTCTGGTAAGATCTGCCACCTCATGGTTCACTCCCTCTTTCACTTCATCATACTTGGTAAGTGTAAACCTGACCGGCCCTTTGTACCTGACTACATACACCTCTGCAGACGGGAACATGTCCGAAGCAAACTCAGCATTGATAAACGGCTTCTCATTCTGTTCTTCCCTCATGGGAATCCTGACTGTTTTTTCGCTTGTTCTGAAAACGATGTCATTTATGTTTTTCTCTCCATTCATATTGAAAATATCTTCCCCTACCAATATGATGTCCGGCTTCCTCTTCTCACGAAACTCCGGCCAAACAATATCTATTTCAACATCATCCTCTGCGATTCGCGGTTCTTTATTCAGGAGATAGTTCTGCCAGAACGCTTTTACTGCTTCGCGCACATTTGTTGTCCCCCTGCTCCTGAGAATATCTTTGCTTTTTTCTTTTCCCAAGAACCATTCGTCCCTGTTGTAATCAGCGAAATTATCTCTTGCCCATGCTTCTATCTCATTGGCATACTGAACATATGATTTTAATCTGGGAACTCTCTCAAGATCCCACCCTTCCAGCACGCGAACGCATTCAGTGAGTGTTTTCTTTGTTCCAAAGTAAGGGGCGTTTTCTTCCTCCAACATCTTCTCAAGGCCTGGCTGAAGATAAATCTCGAGAACAGCTATTCTTCCAAACTTCTCTCCTGCCTCAAAGTTATCCTTCATCAACTTTCCGTTCTTTACCATTGACTTGAACTGGAGAAAGTTGTAATACATCGCTATGCTTAATGAATGCTTTCCTTTATTC
>RFJB01000141.1 GCA_003695045.1 Candidatus Woesearchaeota archaeon
CTGGTTTTTTCTTTGCTACTTTCTTCTTTGCTACTTTTTTCTTTGCTGGTTTCTTCTTGGCCGTTTTTTTCTTCGCGGCTTTCTTCTTAACAACCATGCTCCGTCACCTCTTGCTCCTTGCGCGAAAACGCAATACTTTCAAAACTTGGTTTACTCATTTAAATATTTTATGATTTTATCTCTTTCTGCATCAGCATTTTGAATTTTTTGTTTCGCAAAAAGAAACAATTGTAAAAAGAAAAAGGCAACTCTCACTCGTTGAGTATCTTTGCTTCCCTTAATTTGTTGATGTACTCTTCAACCGTAATCTTTGTCTTTATCAACTGCCAGTCCAGATGCTTGACCAGCCGTATTATTCCCTCAAGAACATCCGTTTCTGTAACAAGACCGACAAGTTCTCCTTTGTCATTAACTACGGGAAACCTTCTGACGTGTTTTTTCTTCATTGATTCTCCGACTGGAACTATCTCGTCATCAGGGGTTATTGTCATAACCGGGTGTGTCATTATGTCTTCCATTTTTGTTTCTTCTATGTCCCGCTTGTGGACTATCACCCTGTCTATCAGGTCTCTTTCCGTAACAATTCCCACCGGTTTCTTGTCATCGCTTACCACAACACAGCTTATCTGCTCTTTTACCATCCTCTTTGCAACCTCAAGCACCGGCGTGTCCCTTGAGAAAGTTATGACATCTCTGACCATTATGCTCTCAATAGTCCTGAGCTTGTCCTCGTCCATTCGCATCTCCTCCATTGGTTAATCACGATTGTATTTTGTACGATTGTATTTTGTGTGTTGAATAAGGTGTTGTCTCTCTTCTTCTTTCTTTGGACATTATTTAAACCTATCGCTTGCGGCGCACCTTAATCGCATCTTCAAACCAGCGTACCGAATTCTCTTCTGCCAAAACTTTTATATACTGCGCGCCTGTTTAGAGAACGCATGGTTCACAAGGTCAACACGCTTCTTAAGCGCTGCTTTGAGAAAGCAGCAGACAACCCTGCTAAAATTGTCTATCCTGAAGGTGAAGAACAAAGAATTATTCTTGCACTGAAGAAAATTCTCGCAAAAAATATCGCGATTCCGATTCTGCTTGGGAGGGAATCACAAATAAGGCGGCTGCTGAAGGCAAACTCTTTTTCGCAGAGCCAGATTGAAAAGATAACCATCATAGACCCTTCCTCTTGCGGCATGCGGAAGCGCTACGCCGACTATCTGTTTCAAAAAAGAAAACACAAAAGTCTTTCACGTCATGAAGCAGAGGAACTCGTGCTTCATCCAAACTACTTCGGCACAGTCATGGTCGCAGTCGGGGATGCTGATGCGCTGATATCCGGCGCGGTTCACACGACTGCTGACACGGTAAGGCCTGCCTTGCAGCTCATCCGCGTCCATGAAAAATATCACAAAGTTTCCGGACTCTTTTTGATGCTTCTCGAAGATGAACTTCTCCTGTTTGCCGACTGCGCTGTTACCATAGACCCTTCTGCCGAAGAACTTGCAAGAATCGGCGTGGATTCAGCAAAGACCGCCATGCGCTTTGGAATAAAACCGAAGGTGGCGTTTCTTTCGTTTTCAACTCACGGCTCAGCATCCCACCCGATGGTTGAGAAAGTCCAGAATGCGGTAAAAATATTCAAACGCCTGGCTCCAAAGATTCCTGCCGACGGGGACCTTCAGGTCGATGCCGCTCTCCTCCCGGAAGTCAGGAAGAGAAAAGCCCCCAACTCCAGATTGAAAGGCAGAGCCAATGTTCTCATATTCCCTAATCTTGCCTGCGGAAACATATCCTACAAGCTTGTTGAGCGCCTTGCCAGGGCGAAAGCAATAGGGCCAATCCTTCAGGGTTTGAAAAAGCCCGTAAATGATTTGTCAAGAGGGTGCTCCGTTGACGATATTGTTAATCTGACTGCCATAACGACTGTGGATGCAAAGCGTCATCCAAAGTTTGTCGAGTAGGATGGTTGTGATGCGCTATGTTTGTGCTTGTGATAAACGCCGGAAGCTCTTCACTGAAGTACTCTCTTTTCAAGGATGAATCCCGGCTGGTTTCGGGAATTGTTGAGCGCATAGGCATTGAAGGTTCTTTTCACTCATGGACTCTTTCCGACGGTTCTGCGTCCCGCGCCGACACGGTTGTCGGGAATCATTCGCAGGCCGTTTCTGTTGTCCTTGATTTTCTTGTTTCTCGTTCCTTTATATCATCGCTTGATGAGATATCCGCTGTCGGGCATCGTGTGGTGCACGGGGGTAACTTCTTCTCTTCGCCGGTGATTATTGATGATTCTGTTAAAGATGCGGTGCGGAAGTGCATCCCTCTTGCGCCTCTTCACAATCCGAACAACCTTCTCGGAATTGAGGCATGCGAGAAAGCACTTCCCCATGCTGTTCACGTTGCTGTTTTTGATACTGCATTCCATTCAACAATTCCTCCTGTTGCACGCCTTTATCCGCTGCCTTACGAGCTTTTTGAGCGCGACGGAGTGCTCAGGTACGGCTTTCACGGCACAAGCCATGAGTTCGTCTCGCATAAGGCAGCTGATTTTCTGAACAAGAAGGTCGAGGAACTCCGGCTGATCACCCTTCACCTTGGCAATGGCTGCAGCGCTTGCGCCATTCGGAACGGCGTTTCCGTCGACACCACCATGGGCTTCACACCTCTTGAGGGGCTGATGATGGGAACCCGCTCAGGCAGCATTGACCCGGGCATAATACTCTTTCTTCTCCGCGAGAAGAAATTGTCCGTTGATGATGTTGATGCTCTGCTGAACAAAAAATCAGGACTTCTGGGCATATCGGGACTCAGCAATGACATGCGTGACCTTTACACAACAAATGACAGGAGGGCATGGCTTGCTATCGACATGTTTGCCTACAGGGTTGCCAAGACGGTCGGCTCTTACTTCGCTGTTTTGGGCGGATGCGACGCTATCGTCTTTACTGGAGGCATAGGCGAGCATGTTGCAGTCGTCAGAGAAAAAGTGGTTTCGTATCTTTCTCCTTTCGGAATCTTCATTGACAAAGATGCGAATGCAAAATCTATGCGGGTCATATCATCTGCCGAGTCCAAAATTCCTGTGCTGGTCATTCCTACTGACGAAGAACTCATGATAGCGCGAAAGACCGCCGAGCTTGCGGCAGGGCGCGATTCTTGATTGTCTCTCTTATCACTCTGAATCTTTGCTTTTGCCTCTTCTTTTTTCTTCTAATATTCTCAAAAACATATAAATAGTAGTTTAGGATTAAAGCCGTCATGCACCGGATTTTCATTCTTCAGATAGTCCTTTTCGTGCTGATTTTCCTACTTCTTGCCCTCCTTTTTATCTCGGGCCAGACCTCTTTTCTTCCGCACACTTCCGTTTCTCTTGAAAACACGACAGTCATTCAGGCCGTTCTTCCTTTGGCTTGAGCTGATGCCTCGTTTTTCATCATTCTGTTTTCATCATTTTAAAATGGGAATAAACTATTTTAAAGTGTTGGAGGTATGGACTCTGCATACATTATAAACTGTTATTCACAACATAAAAAAGAGGTGCTTTAGATGAATGACTTCGATAAATCCAAACAATTCATTCTCTGGTTTGATCAGATAGGCATTGAAGATGTCCCATTTGTCGGCGGCAAAAACGCTTCGCTTGGCGAAATGTACCGCAACCTTTCATCTCACGGTGTCAGGGTCCCGAACGGCTTCGCAGTTACTGCGTATGCGTATCATTACCTTCTTGAGAAAGCAGGAATCAAGGAGAAAATCAGGGAGATACTGTCAGACCTTGACACGAGCGACATGCAGAATCTGGCAGAGCGCGGCGAGAAGGTGCGGCACCTTATTCTGAACGCGGAATTCCCGAAAGAACTGTCCGATGCAATAATAGACGCATACGGTCATCTCTGCAAGCAGTACGGCGAAAACACAGATGTTGCTGTCAGAAGCAGCGCCACAGCCGAAGACCTGCCGGACGCTTCTTTCGCAGGCCAGCAGGAGACATTCCTCAACATCAAAGGACCTTATCACCTTATTGATGCGTGCAAGAGATGCTTTGCTTCACTCTTCACGAACCGCGCAATATCCTACAGGGTGGACAAGAACTTTGACCATTTCTCAATCGGGCTTTCCATAGGCGTTCAAAAGATGGTCCGCTCTGACAAGGCATGCTCGGGCGTTATGTTCTCCATTGACACCGAATCCGGCTTCCAGGATGCCGTGCTGGTTACTGCTGCTTACGGCCTTGGAGAAAACGTTGTTCAGGGAGCAGTGAATCCTGATGAGTATTATGTCTTTAAGCCCACACTCAAGCAGGGCTTCAGACCTATAATCAAAAAGACCCTCGGCGCAAAGGCAATCAAAATGATATATTCCAAAGACGGAATAAAGCCAACCAAGAATGTGCCCGTTCCTCCCGAGGAGAGAAAGAAGTTTGCCCTGTCTGACGACGAGGTTCTGACTCTTGCGAGATGGGCGTGCATCATTGAGGACCATTACAGCGCCAAGGCAGGCCACTACAAACCGATGGATATGGAGTGGGCGAAGGACGGCATCACGGGAGAACTTTTCATTGTGCAGGCAAGGCCTGAAACCGTGCACTCAAACAAAAACAGGAATGTTCTTCAGAAGTGGGTTCTCAAACCCGGCCAGAACCCGAAGGTGCTGGCAAAGGGCAGAAGCGTCGGCTCCAAGATTGGCAAGGGCAAGGTAAACATAATCACGGATGTCCACAAGATAGGTAACTTTGAGCCCGGCGCTGTTCTTGTAACTGAAATGACAGACCCCGACTGGGAGCCCATAATGAAAGTTGCTTCTGCAATCGTTACCAACAGGGGAGGCAGAACATGCCACGCAGCGATAATCTCCAGAGAGCTTGGAATTCCATGCGTTGTCGGAACCGAGAATGGGACGAATGTCCTTAAGGGCGTTTCAGAAGTCACCGTTGACTGCTCCCAGGGCGAGGAAGGCCTTGTTTACGAGGGCTTGTTAGATTTTGATGTGGAGGAGATAAACCTTGAGCACATGCCAAGGACGAAGACGAAGATTATGATGAATGTCGGCACGCCCGAGAATGCGTTTGAGCAGTCGTTTATTCCCAATCAGGGGGTGGGGCTTGCAAGAGAGGAGTTTGTCATAAACTCGCACATCAAGATTCACCCTCTTGCCCTGCTGCATTTTGACAGGGTTGAAGATCCTGCCGTAAGAAAGCAGATTGAAGAACTCACCCACGGATATGAGAACAAGGCGGAGTTCTTCATCGACAAGCTCGCACAGGGCATCGCAACCATTGCAGCTGCTTTCTATCCCAACGATGTCATTGTGCGCCTCTCTGACTTCAAGAGCAACGAGTATGCCAACCTCATCGGAGGA
>RFJB01000142.1 GCA_003695045.1 Candidatus Woesearchaeota archaeon
CGTTCTTGAAGACGAGAAAGTGCTCGGCACTGCCCATGTTGCCCTTGGAAACAACATCTCCTTTGGCGGCAGCGTCAATGTTCCCGTTCACATTGACGGCGTGTTCAGAAAGCCAACAGTGTTTGTGGACGGGAGGAAGATTACTGAAAACGGCAAACTGCTTTTTGAGAGGTGATACAGATGAATGCAGGTCCGGAACATGATGCTCTGCTTGAAGGCATCCACTGGCTTGGGCATGACAGCTTCAGGTTTGACTTCAACGGAAAGACGATATACCTTGACCCGTTCAACATTTCGGGAAATGACCGCGCAGACCTTATTTTGATTACGCACGAACACTATGACCATTGCAGCGTTAAGGACATCCTGCCGTTATCTGACGAGAACACCGTGATACTGATAACTCCCGACTGCCAGAGCAAACTCAGGGACTTCAAGGGGAAGGTTGTTCTTGTAGAACCCGGAAAGTCCTATAATGTGGAAGGCGTTGTTGTGGAGACCGTGCCGGCTTATAACATCGACAAACCGTTCCACCCCCGGGAGAACGGATGGGTTGGTTACATTCTCAACCTTGGAGACAGGCGGGTTTATCATGCCGGAGACACTGACAAGATTCCGGAGATGGCGTCATTGAAGAACATTGACGTTGCCCTGATTCCTGTAAGCGGCACATATGTCATGACTGCCGAAGAAGCGGCGCAGGCGGTCTCGATGTTTATGCCGAAGATTGCGGTGCCCATGCATTACGGCTCCATTGTCGGAAAAGAGAGCGACGCAGAGCGCTTCGTCCGGCTTTCTCCGGTTCCGTCAAAGGTCCTGGAGAAAGAGTAGAAACCGGAAAAATCTTATAAAAGGAGCTCCAAACCTGTTATGAAGGCATTATATTGTGAAGGTGGTCTGATGATAAATAAGAAGAGCAGTGAAGATTGCGATTTCAAAACATCACTCAGGACTCATACCTGCGGAGAACTGCGGAAGAGCAACGCAGGAGAGAGTGTTTCACTGGCTGGCTGGGTTTCAAGCATAAGGACTCATGGAAGCGTTGTGTTCGTTGACCTGCGGGACAGGTTTGGAATTACTCAGGTAGTCATTTCTGAGTCGCTTCTCGCGAAAAGCGCGGAACTCAACCATATCCGAAAGGAGTCTGTTATCAGGGTGGAGGGTAAAGTCGTTGAAAAGCCTGCACCGAACAAGGCCCTTGCAACTGGCGAGATAGAGGTTCAGGCGGAGAAGGTGTTTCTTCTCAACAATTCATCTCCGATTCCTCTTGACCTTGAAAACAAGGACGCGGTTACCGAGGAGACGCGGCTGAAATACCGCTTTCTTGACTTGAGAAGAAAGGAGATGCAGCGCAATATTGCTATGCGGCACCGCATCACAAAGGCAGTGAGGGACTATTTTGACAGGGCGGGCTTTCTTGAAATCGAGACCCCCGTTCTCGGAAAGTCCACTCCGGAAGGCGCCCGTGATTATCTTGTTCCAAGCAGGGTTAACAAGGGGAAATTCTATGCCCTTCCGCAAAGCCCCCAGATTTTCAAGCAGCTCTGCATGGTTGCCGGCTTTGACCGGTACTTCCAGATTGCGAGATGCTTTCGCGATGAGGACCTGAGAGCGGACAGACAGCCGGAGTTCACGCAGATTGATGTGGAGATGAGTTTTGTTTCAGAGGAGGATATTTACAGGACTGTCGAGGGATTGATGAAACACCTTTTCAAGGAAGTTCTGGGCGAGGACCTGAAGACGCCTTTTCCGCGGATGAGCTACGACGAGGCAATGCTGCGCTTCGGTTCTGACAAGCCGGACCTCAGGTTCGGTCTTGAGATTCATGATGTCACAGAAATATTCAAAAACACGACTTTCAGGGTTTTTCAGAATGCGGAGTGCGTAAGGTGCATCGTTGCGCCCGCAACATTCTCCAGGAAGGAGATTGACAAACTTACTGAGGTCGTGAAACTTTATGGAGCGAAGGGGCTTGCCTATTATGCTCCCGGAAGTGATGGCGGCATTGCGAAGTTCCTCAGTGAAGAGGAAAGAAACGAACTGGGCAAACTTTCCGAAGGGAAGGAATCAACATTCTTCTTCGTGGCTGACAAAAAGAGAGTTGCTGCAGAATCCTTAGGGGCCTTGCGCCTTGCTCTCGCTGACAAGCTGAACCTCAGAGGAGAAAGCAAGGAATGGAAATTTGTCTGGATTACTGATTTTCCGCTTATGGAGTGGAGCGAGGAAGAACAGCGGTATGTTTCAATGCATCATCCATTTACTTCTCCAAAAGAGGAAGACCTCGAGCTTTTGGATGAGAATCCTGAAAAAGCGCGTTCCAGAGCTTACGACCTTACCCTCAACGGAACAGAGCTCGGGGGAGGTTCGATAAGAATTCATGATAATCAGATTCAGAAAAGGGTTTTCAAGGCGCTTAAGATATCTGAAAAGGAGGCGGAGGAGAAGTTCGGATTCCTGCTTCACGCACTTAGTTTTGGAGCCCCTCCTCATGGAGGGATTGCTTTCGGGCTTGACCGCCTTGTTGCCCTGATGACAGGCAACAGCAACATCAGGGAAGTGATTCCCTTTCCGAAGACGAAGAATGCTGAAGATCTTATGATGGGCGCCCCTTCAGAGGTTTCGGAGGAGCAGTTGAGAGAACTGGGAATCACGGTTGAAAAGCATTCCTGACCTCAGCCAAAGTCCTGAAAAGAGGGTTGGATATGGCTTTGAACGTCACTCAGGAGATTTTGAAGATTCTTGACGAGAATAACCTTGAATACGACTTGATTAATCATGCGCCTGTTTATACTTCAAAGGATGCTGCAAAGGCGCGGGGAACAGAGCTCAGTCAGGGGGCGAAATCTCTTATCTGGAAGGTGAAAAACGAGTTTGTCATGACTGTGGCACCGGCACATAAGAAGGTTGATGTAAAAAAGCTTGCTTCTGTGTTTAATGTTGAAGATTCGGAGGTTTCGCTTGCAAGGCCTAAAGAGGTCAGGCAGCTCACCTACTGCAACATCGGTTCTGTGCCCCCGTTTGGGCATGTGTTCGGCGTGAAGGTTGTTATAGACCCTTCCCTGTTCGAGAACGACTGGATTGCGTTCAATGCCGGCTCGCACACTTCTTCCATAAAGATGAAGGCAAAGGACTATCGCCGGCTCGTTGCTGAATCAAAGAAAGGGATGACTGCAGACATTGTCCTTTCTGACTTTGAGGATTCCCTTCTTGAGGAAGAGAAAAGAGAGGAGCAAAGCTGAACTCTCGCAAATCAATGCGCGTCTTCTATTTCCTCAAGGACCACCATCGTCTGTGTCTTGTCAACTCCCTCTATACCGCGAATTGTGGTAAGAAGGAACTTGTTCAGTGCAGCAACATTCGCGCACCTCAACTTCAGAAGTATGTCTGTGCCTCCCGTAACTATGGACGCTTCTTCAACCTCATCATGCGATTTCAATATTCTTGCAATTTTATGCTGGTCCGTCTTTTGACCGTTCGGAAGCGAAGAATTGACGCTCACAAGAACATAGGCGGCTATTTGCTTCCCTATCCTTTCGTGGTTGATTAGAACTGTGTATCCCTTTATTACGCCTGTCTCTTCCATTCGCTTTATTCTGTGATGCACCGTTGTAACCGGAATCCTGAGCTTTCGGGCTATGCTTTTCGTTGTCTGTTTTGAATCCCTTCTCAGTTCTGCAAGAATGGCTTTGTCCTTTGAGTCAAGCATCGAAATCATAAAAACCACCAGGGTTCGTGAAAAAACATTCAACCTTTAATATTTTTTTCGGTTTATTTTTCAATAAAAAACAAGCATTCTAAAAAGGACTGTTCTGCCAAATCTGCCTGAAACCACCGCCGCTTTCTTTCAGATTTTCTCCCGGAAGAGGGTCAGGATTTGAAAGATGCCTTGAACGACTCAAAGAATTCGTCAAAGGAACCCTCGATTATTGCCCGGCGCGCATCAGACACCAGTTTTTGCAGAAACCGTATGTTGTGGATGCTCTTCAACTGCTTTCCTGCCGGCTCGTTTACCTTTGAGAGAAAATGGATGTATGCCCTTGAAAAGTTCTTGCATGCGTAGCAGTCGCAGGTTTCATCTACAGGACTGAAATCCTCCGCATACTTAGGAGAGCTTATTTTGATTATGCCTTTTCTGGTCATGAGCGAGTTATGCCTTGCTGTCTGGGTGGGGTATGCAGAATCAAATATGTCGACTCCCCTTTTCACTGCTTCCAGAATTTCAAGGGGCGAGCCCAGCCCCATGAGGTACCTCGGCTTGTCTTCCGGAAGCTCTGACAGGGCAGCTTCCAGAGCAGGAAACATCTTCTCAGGCGGCTCTCCGATGCTGAGGCCCCCTATTGAGTATCCGTCAAAGTTCCATCTTGCGAGGTATGCTGCGTGACTTTTTCTGACTTCAGGGTATATGCCGCCATGGACTATCGCAAAAATAAGCTGCCCTTCCTCGCGAGATTTTTTTGCAGCATCAGAATGCAGCGACCATTCAGCCCAGCGGTTGCTTATAGTTGCTGCTTCCTTTACCTGCTCGATGGTTGCGCCGTAAGGCGCAACATAGTCAAGCACCATTGCCACGTCGCTTCCAAGGTCTGCCTGTATCGCCATTATTTCTTCTGGCGTGATAAGCGCCTCTTTTCCGGTGTAAGGCGACTTGAAGACGATTCCCTGCGGTTTTGTGCTGACAAAGATTCCTTCCCTCAGCATCTGGAATCCGCCGCAGTCAGTGAAGATGACTCTGTCAAAGTTCATGAATTTGTGGATGCCCCCCGCTTTTTTTATAAGCTCGTGGCCCGGCTTAAGTGAGAGGAGAAATGCGTTGGATATGACTGCCTGGGTGCCTGCCTCAACAAGTTCTCTCGGCTCAACATACTTTGCAGTGGCTTTTGTGGCTACAGGCATGAATGCAGGCGTTTCCAGGGTGCCGTGCCTTGTTATGAGAATTCCTGCCCTGGCATGTCCCTGCTTTGCTTCAAGCGAAAAATGTCTGGTCATGCTCTGAAGGAGCAGAGCGGTCATTTATGAGATTTGCGTTTTATTCCATATTTGAAGCGTAATCTTTTAATAAAAGCGCAACGCCCCAGAGTCATAAATCAGCCAATATGAATTATCTGCGAGTATGGACTTATCGTAAGGGGGAATAATTGTAAGGGGGAATAATAATGAGTCAAAATGAAAAGAGCAGGCCGTTTCTCGACTGGCGAAGTGGAGTAATCAGCGTTCAGGAAGCCATAGAAAAAAAGGAAGGTCCCGCAAAGATAAGAGGGTGGGTTTACCGCGAGAGGAAGTCCAACAAGAGAGCATTCATTGTTGTCAGGGACAGCACTAACATAATCCAGTGCCTCGTTGAGAGGGAAGACGTCCCTGAAGACGTATGGAATGCTGTTGAGAAGATTCACATAGAAACATCCCTGGTTGTAGAGGGAACCCTGAAGGCGGACGAGAGAGCTCCCACTGGGGTGGAGCTGGCTGTCAAGAATCTTGAGATAGTCGGTCCATGCGATATTTTCCCCATAACAAAGGACCAGTCGCCCGAGTTTCTCCTTGACAACAGGCATCTCTGGCTGAGGTCCAGAAGGATGACTTCCATTCTTAAGATAAGGAGCACGGTGACAGGCGCCATTCACGAGTTTTTCAGAAAGCGCGGCTATCATGAGTTTACACCGCCGATATTCACTCCGAATGCCTGCGAAGGAGGGGCAACATTGTTTGAAGTCAAATACTTTGATGACAAGGTTTATCTGACACAGAGCTGGCAGCTCTACGCTGAAGCTGCGGTTTTCGCTCTGGAAAAGATTTACGATGTTGCGCCGACATTCAGGGCGGAACGCTCAAAGACAAGCAGGCATCTGGCTGAGTTCTGGATGGCGGAGATGGAAGCCGCATGGATGGAGCTTGACGAGGTTGTTCAGGTCGCGAAGGACGAAGTTGAGTTCATCGTGCAGGAAGTGTTAAGAAAGAACCGCGCAGAGCTTGAACTTCTGGGAAGAGACATTTCAAAGCTTGAGAAAATAAAGCAGCCCTTCCCGACCATAACATACAGCGAAGCCCTTAAGATTCTGAAGGAAAAAGAAGGAATGGAAGTGCCATGGGGAAAGGACCTGCGCACCATAGAGGAGGACCGCCTTATGAAGCACTTTGAAACGCCTGTTGTCGTTACAAATTATCCCAAGGAGACGATGGCGTTCTACAAGCCAAAGGACCCCAAAGACCCGAAAACAGCGCTTTGCTTTGACATGCTCGCCCCTGAGGGGTACGGCGAGATAATAGGGGGCAGCCAACGGTCAACAGACATCGAGGAACTCAAGGAAGGCCTCGAAAAGGAAGGCGAGAATCCCGAGCATTACGAGTGGTATCTTGACCTGAGAAGGTATGGAAGCGTGCCCCACTCAGGTTACGGTCTCGGAGTGGAAAGAGTGGTCGCGTGGATATGCGGGCTTGACAACATTAAGGATGCGATTCCCTTCCCGAGAACCATGCTGAGGAAGAGCCCTTAATCACATCCGGAATCTCTGATACAGAAGCGTTAATATAGAAGTTCAGATTCCAGGGGCTTATGAAATCAAGAAAATGGTGCCTGTTTGACCTTCATGATACGCTGGTTTCCAACAACATCTACATGGCGCTTTATCAGCCGGTCATTACGCGGCTTATCTCGGAGAAGGGAATCGGATTCTCCAGGTTGAACAGCGAGATAGAGCGGCTTAAGGGATTGAGCGGGAAAAGCCGCGCAGACACTTACGACTTGTGCGAGAGTTTTAACGCGCTCGATATTTACTATCAGGAGCTTGCAAGGCAGTTGGAGAGAGTGAAAACGAGAAGCGATGTTGCCAAGCTCTTTGATGCCCTTAACGAGATGGGAAAAAAGATAGGAATCGTGTCCAACTCGCATGTCAAGACGGTGAGGATGGTTCTGGAGCATCATAACCTCATCGACAAGGTGGAGTTCATATTTTGCAGGGAGCACGGCGGAAGCAAGGATTCTCTCTCTTTCTGGAACAAACTGATGAAAAAGCATTCTCTGGACCCTGACGACCTGCTTTTGATTGACAATGATGAGGCAGCAATTGAGAATGCGCAGGTTCTCGGGATAAAAACGCTGAAGGTTGCGGGCCCTGTTGGATTTTCGCTTATAAAATACATAACATGATGTGGTTTCAGATGGAAAAGCCAAGAGTGACTCTCATAACGCACAACAAGAACAAGATTAAAGAGTTCAAGAGCGTCTTAGAGCCCGAAGTGGAAGTGGAAGTTCTTGAACTGGAGTATCCTGAACTGAGAAGCGACGAAGCAGAGGAGATTGTGAAGCTTGCTGCGAAGCAGCTTGCAGAAAAGACGGGAAAGCGGGTGGTGGTGGAGGACTCCGGTTTTCACATAAAGGCGCTGTCCGGTTTTCCCGGAACATGCACAGCGTATGTTCATAAGAGAATTGGCAACAGGGGCTTTCTGAAGCTTATGGAAGGAGTGAAGAACAGAGAGGTCTTCTATAAGTCAGCCATAGGGCTTTGCAGTCCTGGCGGGACGCCTGTTGTTTTCACAGGTGTTGAGAGAGGCAGAATGTCCTTAAAGGAGAGAGGCATGAACGGATGGGGGCAGGACCCCATATTTATTCCGGAGGGAAAGAGAAAGACGTACGGAGAAACGAGAAAGCCGGGCGATGTCAACCGCTTTAGATACATGGCTCTGGCCAAACTTAAAGAATACCTGTTAAATGATACTACTCCTGATTCACACTAAATCTTTTTAATAACGCCGGAAAAAGATGTTCTCATGTATCTTAAGGACGCTTACTCCCGTTCAGTTCCGGAACTGCTGAGGCTTCTCAAGACAACAGAGAGGGGTCTGCCGGAAGAAGCGGTGTCCGAACGCCTCAAGGTCTTCGGCCCGAACATTCTGCCCGAGCAGAAGTCCGACTCAGCACTGCAAATTCTGCTGAAGCAGCTGCGCAGCGTTCTTGTTTACATCCTTCTCTTTGCAGCCACAATATCCTACATAACTCATCAGAAGATAGAGTTCTTTGTCATAGTTTCAATAATTGTTTTCACAGTCATGATTGGCTTCCTGGAGGAGTACAAGGCGGCCAGGGAGATGGATGCCCTGAAGAAGCTCACACCCAGATATGCAAAGGTTGTGAGGAACGGCGAGAAGAAGGAAGTTCCTGCCGAAAATATCGTTCCGGGAGATATAATTGTAATAGAGAGGGGCAACATCATTCCCGCTGACGCCCGCATAATAGAAGCGAACAACCTTCAGGTTGACGAGTCAATGCTTACCGGCGAGTCGGTAACCGTTCACAAGCAGGAGAAGGTTCTGCCTGAGAACACGCCTCTTGCCAATCAGAGCAACCTCGTGTTTAACGGCACTCAGGTTATCAACGGAGACGGAATTGCCGTTGTTATAAGAACCGGCAAGAATTCCTATCTCGGGCATGTGTCCCAGCTTATGAAAGACACTAAAAAGCAGGAAACTCCCCTGCTTAAACGCCTTGACCGGCTGAGCACGCAGGTGGCTGTTTCTGTAATAGTGCTCTGCGCTTTCGTTTTCGTTGTGGGCATTGTTCAGGGAAAGTCCTGGATTGAGATGGCAATGATTGCGTCTGCAGTTGCTGTGTCCGGCATACCTGAATCACTGCCCACTGTTGTCGCTGTCGCGCTTTCATCAGGAGTCAAGAGAATGGCAAAGAAGAACGCCATAGTGAAGCAGCTGCCTGCCGTTGAGACGCTTGGGTCCACAACTGTTATCTGCACCGACAAGACAGGAACTCTCACGCAGAACAAGATGGTAATCGAGAGGGTATTCACTCTTGATACCGAAGTCAATGTTACCGGAAAGGGCTTTGAGCCGGACGGCGTCTTCCTGAGCGAGGAAGCGGAGATTGACCCGAAGAATCATAAAACGATTTCCAAGCTGATAGAGATAGGCGTGCTGTGCAACAATTCCGAACTGAAATACAAGGACAATGAGTGGACTGTTGACGGTGAAGTTACCGAA
>RFJB01000143.1 GCA_003695045.1 Candidatus Woesearchaeota archaeon
CCGGAGCCGCCCAAAAACATAAAATGCGAGTATATAGAACAAGAGAACAAGGTTGTGTGCACGCTGGAGGGGGAGCTTCCAGAAGGGAAAGAAGTAAAGTTAATCCAAGTAAAAAAAGATGAGAATGGAGAAGAAAAGGTAATTGTAAAGGAGTTCGGAAAGGATAAAAAAATTGAGTTCGAGGGAAGGGGAGATGTTTATGTCGGGAGCAGAAAGGAAGAGCAGGATATCTACAGCACTACTATAAATTTCGGAGTTTCATTAGTAAGTGAAAAGCCTGAAGATCAGCCCCTTCTAAAGGGAGTTACCAGGACAAATACTGCACCTCAGGATACACTTCAGTACAAAAACGGAGAAAAAAGCAATCTATTGGAAAGCATTATAAAAAGCACCATAAACTCGATAAAGAGTCTCCTTGGAGGAAACAACGAAGAGAGCAACAGCAACGAGAATACCAATAACGGGCAGTAAACACACATAAAAACCTGTGCAAACATTTTTATACAGCCCTGTAATTCTCTGTGAAAGGTGGTTTCATGATTAGCATTCCGTACGAGCAGATAGCCCAAAAGATAAAGGAAAAGACAGGCATGACGGATGAAGAGCTTGAGAGCCGGATAAAGCAGAAAATGGACCAGCTCTCGGGGCTCATATCAAAGGAAGGCGCAGCGCACATAATAGCAAATGAAGTAGGCATACAGGTAGTGGAGAAGACAAGCGGCAGGCTGCAGATAAAGAACGTCCTTCCCGGAATGAGGTCTGTCGAAGTGGTCGGCAGAGTCGTGGCTGTTTATGAAGTGAGGGAGTTCGAGAGCAACGGGAGAAGCGGAAAGGTCGGCTCCTTTGTGGTTGGAGACGACACCGGCACGATAAGGGTTGTTGCCTGGGGAAACAAGGCAGACCTCCTCAATAAAATTCAGCAGGGCGACATTGTCAAGATAAAGAATGCCTACGTCAGGCAGAATCAGGACAGGAAAGAACTGCACCTCAACGACAAATCAGAGGTTGAGATAAACCCTGAGGGAGAAAAAGTCGGCGAGGTGGCAAGGGAAGCAGCCAGACCGAGAACAGCAGAAAGAAAGGAACTGAAGGATTTGACAGAGAACGACTCCAATGTTGAAGTCCTCGGGACCGTGGTGCAGGTTTTTGACCCCAGATTCTTTGCAAAATGCCCAATGTGCAACAGAAGGGTGAGGGAAAACAATGGCATATTCGAGTGCGATGAGCACGGCGCCATAGAAAGCCCGAATTATTCATATGTGGTCAATGTGTTTCTTGACGATGGGACAGACAGCATCAGGATAGTGTTCTTCGGAGAGCAGGCCCTCAAGCTGCTTGGGATAAGCAACGACCAGATGCTCATGTACAGGACTTCGACACAAGATTTTGAGTCCGTTAAGACGGATATGCTCGGTCAGGTCATAAAGGTGCAGGGGAGGGTTTCCAAAAACAAGATGTTCGACCGGCTTGAAATGATAGCCAACGATGTGGACCCTAACCCGGACCCCGAGGAAGAGATAAAGAGGATTAAAAGCAGAGAAGAAAGCCAGCAATAAGATGAGGCATTTCACTCACGTTGCGGGCGGGATTCTCGCGGGCATCATAAGCATGAAACTCGGCGCGGGAATTGCCGGCTTTCCGGCAGCCATTTTCGGAAGCGTGCTGCCCGATTCAGACCTGCCGACAGGACATGCTGTCAAAAGATTTCTGAAAAAGGCACTTTTAAAGCACAGAGGGGTCACGCATTCGCTTCTCTTCGCAGCCATTGTCTCGGCAGGAGTTTGGTTTCTGTCAAGGGATGCAGGAATGGGACTGCTATTAGGAATTGCAAGCCATCTCGCTCTTGACTCGCTCAACCCGATGGGAGTGGAGCTCTTCTGGCCCTTAAAAAAAAGAGTCAGGGGGAAGATAAAGTACAGGATTGACAACGACATCAAGTTGACAGCCCTTCTTATTGCATGCTCAGCAGTTGTATGGGTCTATTTCTAGGCACTGGACAGTGGACAGGGAGGCAACCAACCTATTTAAGGCAAGCCAGCCACCGTAAAGGCAGAAGGTTCGACCTCCCCCTCCAAAAGGAGGGTGAAACAAGAACCGAAAAGGAAGGAGGTTGATAGAAGATGAGTTCAAAACCGGAAATGAGATTCAAGGCGGGCTCTATAACCGCAACAATCTGGAAGAACGAACAGGAGACAGGAGAAAAAAGGTTTTCTTACTACACCGTAAGTTTGGACAGGAATTACCGCGACAAGAACGGGTCCTGGCAGAAGACAAACAGCATGCGGATAAACGACCTGCCGAAGGCGGCACTCGTTCTCAACAAAGCATACGACTACCTGGCAACAAAGCAGGAAGAAAGCGCTGCCTGATAAACAGAAACTTTTCAGAAAAACGGAGTAAAAGTTTATAAAACAAGAATCATTTCGAGGTGATAATTAATGGATGCAGAAGCAATAGCTGTGGAAGAACCGCAGGAGGAAAAGATGGAAGAAGAGAAAGAAATCAGGATTGAAGACCTGCCAGGTGTGGGCGCGGCAACCGCGGAAAAGCTCACTCAGGCAGGATTCGGAAGTGTTGTCTCAATAGCGGTCGCTACGCCGGGACAACTCGTCGAGGCAGCAGGAGTATCAGAGGCAGCGGCAAGAAAAATAATCAACGCAGCAAGAAACGGAATGAACATGGGCTTTGAATCAGGAATCGATGTTCTCAGAAGGAGAGAAACGGTCGAAAAGATAAGCACCGGCTCAAAGAGTTTTGACGAGCTGCTCGGAGGCGGATTTGAGACGGGAGCGATAACTGAGATATTCTCGGAATTCGGCGGGGGAAAAACCCAGATAGGACACCTTCTGTCTGTGCAGGTCCAGAAGCTCAAGAACGAAAAGGACCCTGTGGCGGTTTACATAGACACTGAAAACACGTTCAGGCCTGAGAGGATAGTGCAGCTGGCAAGAGGAGCCGGGCTGGAGCCCGAAGAGGTGTTGAAGCATATAAAAGTGGCAAGAGCGTACAACTCAGACCACCAGATGCTGCTTGCAGAAAAGGTCGAAGACCTGATTAGAGACGGGGTGAATGTAAAACTTGTCGTGGTTGACAGCCTGACAGCGCATTTCAGGGCGGAATTCATAGGAAGGGGAACGCTCGCTGACAGGCAGCAGAAGCTGAACAAGCACATGCACACCCTCCTCAAGCTTGCAGACACCTACAATATCTGCGTGTATGTGACCAATCAGGTTATGGCAAAACCGGACATGTTCTTCGGAGACCCGACAGCGGCCATAGGCGGCCATATTGTAGCGCACGCATCCACTTTCAGAATCTACCTGAGAAAGGGGAAGAAGGGCAGCAGAGTCGCCAAGCTTGTGGACAGCCCCAACCTGCCGGAAGCTGAATGCATGTTCTACATAACAGAGGCAGGCCTTAAAGATGTGGCATGAGCCACATTTTGATTTCTTTTTATCAATACATTTATAAAGAAACAGGAGTTCTACAGGACTATTTGCGTATTTCCGCGACTGAAAGTCAAGTATAGATAGGTGAAAAAGAATATGAATGGAAACAATAGGTATTATGACGCAAGCGGCCACGGTGAAAGTCGTGCTCCGGTAAGCGTCGGTGAAGAGTTGGATGTGACAATTGAAGCTGTCGGCGAGAAGGGAGACGGCATCGCGAAGAAGCAGGGATTCGTTCTCTTCGTGCCGAACACAAGAGAGGGCGACAGGGTTAAAATCAAGGTCACAAAAGTCCTCAGAAAAGTGGGCTTTGCGGAAGTGATAGGCAAGGCAGAGGAAGCTCCCCAGGGAGAACAGCCAGTCCAGGAAGAAGCAGAACCCGCTGAAGAGGAACAGTATGAAGACACTGAGGACTTCGGCGAAGAAGAAACCTCTGAGGGCGAAGAGGCATCTTCTGAAGAGGAGAGCCAACCTGAAGAGGAATCAGTAGAAGCCGAAGAAGAGAAGAAGGAAGAATAAACCTTTTATTCTTCCATTATTATTACTTTTTTCTTATGAGATTATTCATTGCAATAGAAGTTGCCGGAGAAGCGGCAAGAATTCTCAAGGAAGTACAGGAGTCCCTTCCGCCAAGCGTCAAAAAGACAAAGGAATTTCACATCACTCTAAAGTTTCTTGGAGAAACAGAGAGCTGGCAGGATATAGACAAAAGCATGCGCAATCTGGAATTTGAAAAGTTCAGCATAACAATTAATGACATAGGCGCATTTCCAAACCAGAAGTTCCCGAGGGTTATCTGGGCAGGCATTAGTGAAAGCAAAGAACTTCTGAATCTGAAAAGGGATGTTGACTCTCTTATCAGGAATTTCAAAGACGACAAGCCGTTTCACCCGCACATAACCCTGGCAAGAACAAGAAGGGAAACAAGGATTGATTTTGAGACACTCAGAAAGATTCTACTAAAAGGCAGCGAGAGAAGCGTGCTTGTGAACAGCGTCTTCCTATTCAAAAGCACACTCACGCCGGAAGGGCCGGTTTATACAAAGCTGGCGGAGCATTCTGCGAAAGATTTTTAAAACAACAAAAAAAGGTAAAACCCATGAAAAAGAGGGGTCAGGGCGTAGAACATATGGTTGTGTATGTAATGATAGCCGTAGTAAGCATTCTGGTTCTGACTTTCGGCTACAAGGCATTTGAGGGAGGCAAGAAGCAGCATCAGCAGTCAGCCCTTATAAATTTTGAAACGAATTTCAACACAGACCTTGAAGCAATAAAGCGGAATATCGGCTCAATTGTTCAAAAAACATACGCCCTGGGACCCGAAATAAAAGAAGTGTGCATACAG
>RFJB01000144.1 GCA_003695045.1 Candidatus Woesearchaeota archaeon
CTCTTTTCACTGTCCAGATTTTTGGCTTTCTCAAGAAGGTGCCCGTATTCCTTCAGGTCCTTCACAAACTGCTCCTGCCTTTTCAGAAGTGCTTTTTCATACCTGCTCACAACCTCTTCGCGATGGGCAAGTTCTTTTTCCATCCTGGCAAGGCGTTCTTCCGTTTTTTCCAGACTCACGCGCTCGTTTTCAAGGCGGTGCTCTCTCTCCAGAAGGTCTTTCTCTCTGATGTGCATTTCCCTCTCCTTCTCGGCAATCTGGCGGAGCTTTTCCCGGACATTTCGGTGCTCCTCCTTTATTTCCCTGAGCTTCTGGGAGTGTTTCTTGTCGAAGAACTCCGTCTCTTTCTTGAAGGCGTCCATCTTCTGGTGCAGGAGCTCTTCCATTTGGGAGAGATTGGCGCTTTTTTGCTCAATCTCTTTCTCCTTTTTCCTCAGAAGCTTCTCGCGGCTCTTCAAATCTCTGCGTTCCCTTTCAAGTTCTTTTTTCAGTTCTTCCGCCAGCGCCTTTTCTTTCTCAAGGGATTCAAGCGAGGCAAGATGCTTTTCCTGCTTTTTTTCAAGCGCCTTCAACTCGTTTTCAAGTTCGCGGTACCTTGCGGAAATCTCTGCTTCCCTCTTCTCAAGCTCTTTCTCCCTGATCTTTGCTTCCTTGAGCTTTTCCACCACTTCGCCTTCCTTGTGATAAACATGTTTTCTCAGCGTGTCGAATTCGTCCAGCTTCTGACGTATCTGCTTTTCCCTCTTATCAAGCTCTTCCTGCTTCTTCATAAGTTCCTGGCGTATGCGCCTCGACTCGCGGGCTTCCTCAAGCAGCTTGCTCTGTTCTACCTCTCTCAGGAGGAGCTGCCTTTCCCTCCTGGCAAGCTCCTCATCTTTATGCCGTATAATCCTGAGAAGTTCGCTTATGTTATGATACGCAGCTTCAAGAGAAGGGCTGAGGCCGGAAATTGGTTTGGCTGGTTTAGCTTCTCCTTTCTTGGAAGTGCTCTCTGGCGGTTTTTCGGGCTTTTGTTTATGAGAAACCGCTTTCTTGATTTTCTTCTGGCTTTGCCGGCTTATTCTAATCCCCCCATCATCCCTCCCTGTTCTTCAGTATTTATAGTTTTGTTATTATCCTCGAATGCTCACAGGGTGCGAGGCACTTAATGTTCGGATTTGGCAGGTCTTCAAGAAAAACAGTTCATCGCCGGATTTTAAGAATCTCGTCTGCAAAAATTGTCTTTGCTGATTGCCTTGATTCGCTGTTGGGAATGACTCCTGAAACTCTCAGCAAATCGTCCCTTTTCAGATTATCAATTTTCGACGAGTCAATCTTTCCCTTCGCTATAACCCTGAAAGGAACTGAGATTTCTATGACAGTATAATCTCCTTTGTACTCTGCATGCTCAACATATCCGGTTATCACAGTTCTTCCTTCTAATTCGAATCCTCCTTCGCACCCTCCTTTTAATTCGCAGATCTCCCTCACACCAGTCACATAGTCATGGGTGTTTTCGTCCCCGACCGGAGCGCGCGAAAGAATCTTGTCATAATTTAAAACTCCTGCTTCAGCAGTACTTTTGCCTGCTTCTGTTAACAGCGCCACCTCTTTGTATGCCGGAGTGCTATTTGGGTCTGCTGCCCGTATCAGCAATGCCATTGCGACCAGACCAAGAGCAAGAGATGCCCACGCCATTCTTCTCAGCAGCTCTTCACTCAGTCCATGATCACTCGGTCCATGTTCATTTACTCCCTGTTTGATTACTTCATGGTCATTCGCGCCGCTATCAGGCGCAGGCGCTCTTAGAACGTCTCTTCTGATATCTCCTGGTGCTCTTACCCTTTTTTCCGCTCCTCCTGTCATTCCTCTTTTTAAGTCGGGAACGGAGAATAAAAACGCCCCTGCTTTATTTCCGGAAGAATTCCGTTTTCCCTCTTCCTTCAGGAAAAGCTTTAAATAAGGCGGCTCTTATCCGCATGTCATGGCTTCAGACAAGAGACCTTCTAAGATTTCATCCAAATCCTCGGGCAGCTCAGAAAGCAGAGCTTCTAAACAGGAGTTCTCAGACCTTGAATTTGAAGACACAAGCCAGATACCTGTCCCCAAAAAGACCATCGAGCAGGTAGTCGGACAGGATGACGCTGTCAAAGTCATCAAAAAGGCGGCTGAACAGAGAAGGCATGTGCTTCTCATCGGAGAGCCGGGAACAGGAAAAAGCATGCTGGGGCTGGCTCTTGCCGAGCTGCTCCCAAAGGAAAACCTCGTTGACATACTCGCCTATCCAAACCCCAACGATGAGAACGCGCCTCTCATAAGAACAGTTCCGGCAGGGCAGGGCAGGGAGATAGTTGCGAGGGCGCGGCTTGAATCAGCCCAAATGTTCAAAAACCAAAATCTGCTTCTCTTCCTGATTGCAGTAGCAACCATGATTGCCCCCTGGTGGGTCAGATACCAATACAAATCAGACATAATGTTCGCAGCATTCTTCCTGGGAGGAATGATCTTCCTCGCAGCATTTGTTATGTTCATCAACCTGGGCAAGAAGATGAACAACAAGCAGGTTGTGCCAAAACTCATAGTGGACAACTACAAGAGAAAACAGGCGCCGTTCTACGATGCAACAGGCGCGCATGCAGGAGCCCTGTTGGGCGATGTTCTTCATGATCCCTTCCAGAGCGGAGGTCTTGGAACGCCCGCCCACGAGAGGGTTGTTGCAGGCATGATACACAAGGCACACATGGGAGTTCTCTTCATCGATGAGATATCCACCCTGAAGCCGAGCACCCAGCAGGAGCTGCTCACTGCCTTGCAGGAGGGCAGGTTCCCAATAACGGGTCAGTCAGAGAGGAGCGCCGGCGCAATGGTCCGAACAGAGGCAGTTCCCTGCAAGTTCGTCATGGTTGCCGCCGGAAACCTTGACACGATAAAGAACATGCATCCTGCCCTGAGGTCAAGATTGAGGGGCTACGGTTATGAGATTTACATGAACGAAACAATGAAAGACACGCCGGAGAACAGAAAGAAAATAGCGCAGTTCGTCGCCCAGGAAGTGAAGAAGGACGGAAAGATACCCCACTTCACAAAAGACGCGGTGCTCGAGGTTCTCAACGAGGCGAGAAAGGCAGCGAACAGGAAAGGGCATCTCACGCTGCGGCTGAGAGAACTGGGAGGGCTGGTAAGGGCAGCGGGCGACCTTGCTGTCGAGCAGAAGGCGAAGCTCGTAACGAGAGAGCACGTCAAGGCGGCGCTGAAATTTGCAAGACCTCTCGAAAAGCAGATTGCCGACGAATTCACAAACAGGAAAAAGGAGTATGAGGTTATTCTCGTAGAGGGAAAAAGGGTCGGGCGCGTAAACGGCCTTGCAGTAATCGGAGCGGGAACGGCACTGTCAGGACTTGTTCTTCCCATAGAAGCGGAAGTGACCCCCGGCGGAAAGGAGTCCGAGATTATAGCAACAGGAAGATTGGGCGATATCGCAAAAGAGGCAGTCAAGAATGTTTCCGCCATAATCAAGAAGTATTTCGGCGAAGACATCAAGGAGAAATTTGACATCTACGTTCAGTTCCTCCAGACCTATGAGGGCGTTGAAGGCGACTCGGCAAGCGTCGCTGTCGCCACGACAATAATCTCTGCGCTCAAGAAGATTCCTGTAAGGCAGGATGTGGCTTTGACTGGTTCCCTTTCCGTGAGGGGAGAGGTTCTTCCTGTGGGTGGCGTTACTTCAAAGACCGAAGCGGCAATAAAAGCAGGAATAAAAACAATCATCATGCCCCGCTCCAACATAAAAGACCTCGTTATTGACAAGTCGCTTCTGAACGGCGTTGAAATAGTTCCGGCTGACAAGCTTGTGGACGTGCTCAAAGTTGCCCTTGACTGGACGGGCAGACAGTCCATCCTCCAGAAGATTGTCAAAGCGAGCAGGGACTAAATTCTATCCGTGATCTGGAAACATCAGAGTAATTACTGCCTGATTACCACAAAATTATTTATAAGCCGTTTTCTGATTCGCTGTTATAACACAGGGGGTGGTTTAATGGCAAGCTTCTTTGATACTGGAGCTTCTATGATTAATCCTTTAGTTGAAATGTGGAACGAGTTTGTGGACATCCTTCCGGGACTTTTCTGGGCGGTTGTTCTCGTCATCATCGGCTGGTTTGTGGCGAAATTCTTCGGGCACCTGCTGGAAAGGGTTCTTGTAAAGCTCAAGCTGGACGAGCACGTCAAGAAAGCGGGGCTGACAGATGCCTTCGGGCATATTGAACTCTCGCACCTGTCAGGGCTTATACTCAAATGGTATCTGTTTGTGGTATTCCTGGGGGACGCTGTTTCGCTCCTGAAACTGGGCACGCTCTCGCTTCTTCTGGGAAGCTTTCTCTTCTGGCTGCCCAACGTCATAATAGCAATGATAATCATGATTCTCGGGCTTCTGTTTGCTGATTTCGTAGCGGACCGGCTCGAAAAGACCAAGATAAGAAGCGTTCGCATAATTTCAGTCCTTGTCAAGGCAGGAATACTCTTCTTCGTGACAATAATGGCATTCAAGCAGGTCGGGCTGTATGTTGCGATAGCAGAAACAACATTCATAATCCTGCTGTCTGGGGTTTCTCTGGCGCTGGCGCTGGCAGTCGGCATCGGCTTCGGCCTGGCGCTTAAAGACGAAGCAAAAGGGATTATTAAAGGGCTGAAGAAGAAGCTTTAGGCAGTTATTTTTCTATTTTTATTTTCTTTTTCCTCTTCTTTCTGCGTCCTCATTCTTTCTGCGCAGCAATTTCTTTGGTTCTTTGTCTTTGTGCTTTTTCTGCATAGACAATCCCCTTTAAGGCAATTCTTTTCAATATTGAAACTTCTTGAGAAGCGAAAAATAATTAAAACACCAAACAGGAAATTAGAGTAAAAGTATGATGTCATCATACCTTGTCTGGGTGCTTGAGCAATGAGCGACGAAGCAGAAGAACACAAAAGCGAAGGGCTTGTCTGCCCTCTCTGTTTCAGCACAGAGACGGTGCAGAGGCGCGAGACCGACGAACTGGTATGCAAGTCGTGCGGCTCCATAACCTCGCTTTCCTAAGCGCTGGAAAAGGCAGCTCATGAGTAAATCGCGGTCCGCGGACCTGATAATATGTTCCGCTATATTCTCCAGAACACCTTCACATCATCCGTGCGCTCATACGGGTCTATGTCTGCTTCTTCAGGGCTGATTGTTTGCTCCCTCTGGAGGACTCCCTGCCATGCAATCATTGCGGCGTTGTCAATATTAAACTGGTTCGGAACGAAGAATGCCTTTGCGTTTCTCTCTTCTGCCATGATTTTGCACATCTCCTGAAGGCGCGTGTTGCAGGCCACGCCCCCTCCGAGAAGAAGCTCCTTCTTGCCGCAGTGAGCCATCGCCCTCTCGCTGACCTCTGTAAGCATTGCAAAGACGGTCTCCTGCACAGAAAAGCAGAGGTCCTCCTTTGTTATCCTTCCCGACCTGAAATCATCAGAGTTGATAATCTTCTTAACGTATGTCAAAATGCCCCCGAATGAAAGGTCCATGCCCTTTACCACGTACGGCAGCTCAATGTATCTTCTGCCCTTCTCAGCCAGCTCCGCTACTTTTGGTCCTCCAGGAAAGCCAAGCCCCAGCTCCCTTGCAAACTGGTCGAGAAAGTTCCCTATCCCTATGTCAAGCGTTTCCCCGAAAATCCGGTATTTGCCCCCTTCATAAGCGATTATCTGGGTGTTGGCTCCGGAGGCGTAAAGCAGAACAGGATCCGTGGAATCTGTTAGCAATCTTCCAATCTCAAGATGCGCAATACAATGATTAACCCCCACCAGGCCCATTTCGGGTTTGAGGGCAATTGCCAGAGACCTCGCAGCCATGGCGCCAATCCTCAATGTGTGGCCTATTCCCGGTGCGCGCGAATAACTGATGAGGTTTATGTCCTCGGGCTTGATTCCTGCTTCTTCAACGGCTCTTTTCACAACGTCCTTGCACACTCTGACATGGTGGTCTGCAACTTCGGCAGGAATCATGCCCCCCTCCTCTGTGCTGAACGCGTCCCTCACATTGGAAAGAATCCTGGCATTGCCAATTCCTCTGTATTTTCCTCCGGACTCTTCGTCCGGCTGCTCAGTGAATTCAACCACCGCGGCTCCGAAAGTGTGCGCAGTGCTCTCAATTCCAAGGCAGTACTTTTTGTTCTTTTTATTCTTCATCGCATCCGGAGAGAGAAATAATTATTATTTAAAGGGTGCGTCTGAATCTTGCATTGCAGGTTCTCACAAAAAGATTTTTAAACGGTTGCGCAATCCACCCTGAAAAAGGGCTCGTGGTCTAATGGTTAGGACGCCGCCTTCGCACGCGCAGCATCAACGCGCCGGAAGAGGCGGAGACTCCGGGTTCGAATCCCGGCGAGTCCAGTACTTTCCCGTGCATTCTGAAATTGCTCTTTTGCACGGGTTCTTCCTTATTAGCGAAAGAAATAAGTATAATCCATCCCATTTTTTGTTCTGATGCGAGCCAAAGCCCTTCGTTTGTTAACCATTCTCTTCTCGCTCTTACTTGTTCTCTTCTTATGGCCTAAAAATCTTGATCAAAGTCCAAAGCACTGCGAATGCCTCGGCTTTGAGACAGCCGAGCAGTGCTACGGCGTGATAAAGACCTGCTCTTATCAGCAGGTCAGCTATTCTGACTCAGGCTCCAAAACATACAAAACGAAGAAGCCAGTCGAGTTGTTTCTGGTCATTGATTCTTCCAAAACCATGAGGGGAGCCCCTTTAGAGGAGGCAAAGGACGCTGTGAATTATCTCATAACAAATCTTTCCGGCAGCGACAGGGCATCAATTATTGTCTTTAACGACAAAGCGCAGATTGTCCAGCCGCTCTCTTCTTCATTTTCCTCTTCCGAGGTTCTTGAGAGGATACAAGCCAGAGGAACCACAAGATACATTCCTGCACTGGAGCTTGTGAAACAGGAGATCGTCACGCACAGTTTGCCCTCTGCAAGAAAAGCAGTAATCTTCCTCAGCGACGGCCAGCCGGACGATGAGGGAAAGCCCCAGAGCGTCTGGGAAAAGACAAACGAACTTGTGGATTTGGGCGTCTGCTTCTACACCGTGGGCTTCAACATTCCTGAAGAGAGCATTGCTGAAAGAACTTTGAAGGGGATGCAGAACTCCTCGCGCCAAGCCCTGGGCTGCGGCGGCTACTTCTCAAACATCGGCGATTCAAGAAACCTCAAATCAATCATGGCAGAGATATACGAAATTGCTACAGAAAGAAGGCCCGCTCCGGCAATCCTTATTCCGCAACCTCAATCCACATACAATACCACGCGCGTCCCCGTTAAGTTTGAAAACATTAACGGAAAAAAATGCTACTACTCCCTCAACGGCTTGTCGAGGCAGGAAATATTCAAAACTTCTTTCAACCTTACCGCGCAGGAAGGAAGCAACCTGTTAACCCTGTTTTGCGGCGGCTCTGAAGCTGCAAGGACAATTTTCTATGTGGACACAGGCAAAAACCTGATTTCGCGAATGAGAGAAGTCCTGTCCCAGTTTGAGAAAGGGGCTCCCCTGGAGCTTTCAGACGAAGAAACAAAAAAAGTGCTTCTCAGAGTGTTCCTTGAACAGAATGTAAGCCCAAAAGCAGCACAGACGTTCGCGGACCTTCTTCTTGAAAAGAACAAGAAAGCCGCAGACTCCCCGTCAGTGAAAAGAAAAATTTCAGAATCTGACGGAAAGTCGCGCGTTACCACGTCGCTTGAGACCTCAGCGAAGTTGAAAGACTTTACCATCTACCTGGACATTCCGAAGTGCATGGCGGAAAAACTCAATGAGCTGGTTTTCTCAAACGAGAATTTTCAGGTAATCTCCGACGATCCTCTCATAATGTGGCATTTTGCAGAACTGTCCGGCAACATAGACCTGTCCTTTGAGGTACTGAAAGAGATAGAAGCCCTGTGTGAAGAAGAGTTAAAAGCAGTTCCTCTTGTGTCATCAACAGGAGAAGCGCACTCCGGATTTCTCTTCAGGAACCTCCTTCCGATTCTCAGCATTCCTTTTATTATATGGATTGTTATGATATCCAAGAAGGAAACGGAAATCCTGGCGTCCAGGGAAAGAAAGGGCTCTGTCTGGCTATTCATAGTCCTTGTTCTGTTGCTTGTTCTCTTCTATCCCAAACCGGTGCAGAAGGAATCGCCATCCGGAATCAGAACATGCCATTGCTTCGGACTTGAGCAGAACCCTGTTTGTTTTGGATTCACCTACTCCTGCAAAGACACCCAGGTTTTCACTCCGCTTGACGAAGCCGGCATGCTTGAATGTTCGGCCAGTTCCTGTTCAACGATAGAGAACTATCTCCTTCTTGATGATGAAGGAAACCCCTCCTTTATGGACCTGGACATCACTTTTGTACTTGACAGGTCAGGCAGCATGAAAGGGGAAAGAATGACTAACGCGAAAAAAGCGCTGAAAGGACTCATAGACAATCTGGGAGATGACGACAGGATATCCCTGGTCAGATTTGACCATTCGGCTCAGCTTGCGCTTCCATTCACCCTTGACAAGGAAACGGCAAAACAGGCGGTTGAAGAAATAAAAATAGGGGGAAGAACAAAATACATTCCTGCTCTTGACGTGGCTCTGGAGAACCAGCTGTCGAACCCGAGCGACAGGAAGCCCGTGATAATCTTTGTGAGCGACGGGGAACCTGATGACGAGGGCAGACC
>RFJB01000001.1 GCA_003695045.1 Candidatus Woesearchaeota archaeon
ATCCCTCGGCTGCCAGAATGTCTACTATGAAGAAAAGGGCGCGTTTACCGGAGAAACATCGGTGCTCATGATAAAGAACTACTGCAAATACGTTCTTGTGGGGCATTCGGAAAGACGGCACATCTTCGGCGAGACAACAGCGGACACTGAAAAGAAAATCGCTCTCGTCCTCAAGCACGGCCTTGTTCCTGTGCTGTGCGTGGGAGAAACGCTTGCAGAAAGAGAAGCAGGAAAACATAAAGAGGTCGTGGCAGAGCAGCTTGAGGCGGCAAAAAACAACCTGCCGGAGTACCATGATGCGGTAATTGTCGCATACGAGCCCGTGTGGGCGATAGGCACCGGCAAAACAGCAACACCCGAGGATGCGCAGGAAATGCACGCTTTCATCAAATCCCGGATTCAAAAGAAAACCATCGTGCTTTACGGCGGTTCTGTCAAGCCGGAAAACGCGGCAGAACTATTGTCCCAGGCGGACATTGACGGAGTTCTTGTTGGCGGCGCAAGCCTTAATCCCGATTCTTTCCTTCAAATAATCGCGAAAGGAAGACAGGAGAAATAAAATGCCCGTTTCAGACCCCAAAGTTGTGGAACTCTACAATGCATACGCGCAGCAGTACTTCGAGTACAGCTACGAAAAGATACTCCAGTACCAGCTCACGCAGTTTCTCAGCTTCCTTCCCGGCAGAAAAATACTTGATGCGGGCTGCGGCTCAGGTCGGGATGTCGAGTACCTCAGGGAGTTAGGATACGACGCGGTCGGCATTGACGCATCCGAAGAGCTCATCAAAGCAGCAAGAGAAAACGTTGATGCAGAATTCCACGTCATGCCCCTGGAAGAAATGTCCTTTGACGATGAAAGTTTTGACGGCATCTGGTGTCTTGCTGCATTGTTCTACCTTTCCAGGGAAAATGCGCGAAATGTCGTTCTGAAAATGCACTCTCTCCTCAGAAAGGACGGCGTGCTATATCTCGGACTTCTTGAAGGCACAGGCACCTCTGTAATCAGGGAAAAAGCGCTCAACCTGGAACCGGTCGAAGTCCAGCTCTACACCCAGCAGGAAATAGAAAACCTTCTTGAGGAATCGGGCTTTGACATAATCACGGCATACATTGAAGAAGGAGAGGACGGAGAGCCGTGGCTCAACGTCTTTGCCAGAAAAAGATAATTTCTAAATCACCTTAAGGTAGAGCTTGTAGACTGAATTGCCGTAGGTTTGCCATCCTGAATCGTCGTACTCGACATAGACGTTCCAGACATAAGTGCACCTTTTAGCATCTTCAGGGGCAGTAATCCCTATGAGAATGTTTTCCTTGGAGTTTTTGGGGATGCTGACCTCCACAGGCCCGGCTCCGTTTATGGTGGAGATTGTGAATTCGTTTAAGGCACTGCATGAAGTCCCGTAAGTGTTGTGCGGTTGAATTCTTACTCTGAAATCATTGCTTGTGTCGGCGCCGACTTTCAGCTGGTTGTTGATGCCCATCGCGAAAATCACGCTCTTGCCCGGCTTGACCTCCTTGCGGTTGAGCGGGTTGGCAACGAGGGCTCCGTCATCAAGTAGCTGCTGAATCCTGTCCTCGGACTGCTTGTCCAGATTGAGCCGGAGAGATTCCGCCTTCTGGAAGAAATTAGTGCTGAAGCGCAATCCCATAGCGAGCATCGCAATCGCTATAACCATGACGACAATCATGTTGGCAGACAGCTCTATCCCTTTCTTGTTCATAGCCATACCTCCAGAACGAGAACCAAGAAAAATAAAAATGTGCCGGTTTTCAACCGACAATCTCGTACTCCTTCACGATAAGCATCATGAACAGCACGAGAACGATGGCTCCGGCAATCATGAACGACAGGCCCCTCAAAACAGTGTTGGTGGCGCCCGTCATCATAACATAAAGCCCGAAAGCCATAATACCAAAGCCGAGCCAGAGAAACTTGTCCAGCACGAGCTTCATGATTTCAAACTCTTCGCTTTGAGTCAACCTTTTCTTCATTAGCATCACCCTCCTAATGGACTATCATGTTGAACTGTTTGGTGGCATAAACATTTCCTGCTCCGTCATCAACGACAATCGTGCAGAGTCCTTTCTCGCCTGAAAGGGTTGATGGTGCGGCGTCCACGAGTATTTTGAACCCGATGTCTTCACCCACAGGAATTGCCTGTGGTACGGTATGAGTTGTAACAGTATTCGTGCCGGAAAATATGCATGTCACTGTTGGAGCAACTTCTGTGCTTCCCAAAGAACCGTCATTGTAAACCTTTATCGTAAACACAGCATCTTTCGTCGTTGAAACAGTGATCTCATTTGTCGCCATTACTATCGGCTGGTCCTCTGTTGCTGGAAAGTCCGGTTCGGGAATCTCTATCTTTGCACCAAGTTCTGCGAATTTGCCCTTTGTAAAGGCAATTCCCAGCCCGAGCATTGTGATTGCCAGAACAAGCACGACAATAGCGTTGACTGACAGTTCAAGCGATCCTCTTTTTGAACGATGCATCGCGAATTCACCTCTTTTAATGATTACTGAACCTTGATGACTATCTGCTTTGCGGCTACATATGTATCCCCATTCTGGCAGTTAGGTGCCTCGGTTCCGACGGCATTGGTCGTCTCCACAAATCCCACTTTACATATATTTGTGCCGTCTGGAGGGAAACCCGTTCCTCCTGGATTTGTGAACAGTATCTTAAAGGTTTCATAATCACCTGACTTCACTTGCGTAACTGTTCTCAAGGTGTTTGTAGTAAGGCTATAAGTTGTACCGCAAACCACGCACGCGTAGAAATTCCTCGTGTTCCCTTCGTTGTAAAAATTCACGCTGAAGCCGCCCTGCTTCCCTGACTTCAGCTTTATCTCGTTAACTGGCAGCACAATCGGATCATCCTGCGTTGCGGGGTAATCCGGCTCGGGAACTTCTATTCTTTCTCCGAGTTCGGCAAACTTGCCCTTCGTGAATGCCAGTCCCATGCCAAGCATGGTTATTGCGAGAACAAGAACGACTATTGCGTTAACAGAAAGCTGAAGACTGCCTTTCCTCATCGATTGTCACCTCTTTTTTAGACCAACAGATAAACATGACACAGGTTTGTCATGTTCTCTTTGCAAATACTCATTTATAAAGTTTTGCGTTTAAGAGATGCTTATTTTAGCACTTGCGAATGGTCAAAACCGGGTTGCGGCGGCTCTGCGTTCATTCCCGACCGCAAACTTTAAAAACCCCCTCCAGTTCCCAGCTCCGTGAAATATCATGGCACGACTTAGAAAAGGAGTTGCTTACAGAAGGCTTGAAAGGCCTTACACGAGAAAGAGCAAGTTCAAGGCGAAGAACTTCGTTAGAGCTACACCTTCAAACAAGATAGTCCGCTATGACATGGGAGACCCCAAGAAGGACTATGAACTGACTCTCAACCTCGTCTCAAAAGATGACATTCAGGTAAGGCACAACGCCATTGAAGCAGCAAGGCAGACATCCAACAGGGCTCTTGAAAAGAACCTCGGAAAGAATGCCTATCATCTCAAGATAAGGGTTTACCCATTCCACGTTCTCAGGGAAAACCCCCTTGCAACAGGAGCAGGAGCAGACCGAATGAGCACAGGAATGAAGATGTCATTCGGAAAGCCGATAGGCCTCGCAGCCCAGGTAAGAAAGGGCCAGGTCCTGATGACCCTGCGCTGCAACAGGTCAGCGTTGAAGACCGCGAAGCTTGCCCTGACAAGGGCAGCCAGAAAGCTTCCGTGCAGCTGCCGCATTGAAGAGGTCGTGGAGAAAAAGGCAGCATCCAGCTCCCTGCCGGAAGCCCAGCCCGAGCAGAGTCAGGAAGCCGAAGCGTGATTCCTGAATTCTTTTTCTTTCTCAAACAGAAACGTCACAAGCTCTTCAGGGCTTGTTATGAAGTCCGCATTGCTGTGCCTGGAAATCTCTTCCATCGCTCTTTCCTGCTGGTCGTCTGAAGAAACATCCGTCTTTGAAATGTAAACAGCAAAGGGCTTTCCGAGCTTCTTCATCTTCTTGAGAAGTTGAATCTGCTGCTCCATCGGCCAGGATTCTGTCGGGTCAAAAACCAGAACGACGTAGTGGGCAGCGTGCTTAAGCGCTATTTCCGCCTGCATTTCTATCCTGTTCATCCTGTCAGGCCTGCTAAGCGTTCCGGGAGTGTCAATAACCTGAATCTTTGAGTTCCCTGACAGGGCATAGCCGATGTTCAATGTTTTGGTTGTGAAGGCGTAATCCGCAATTTCCGGGCTGCTTGCCGTAATCTTTGACAGCAAAGTAGTTTTTCCCACGTTTGGAAACCCGTAGAGCGACACCGTAAAGAGCCGGCTCTTTACGGACGGAAACTGCCTCAGCGTCTTCCTTGCCTCTGCAAGGTATGCAAGGTTGTCCTTCAGCTGCTTCACAACAGAAGTCGCCCTGCCTATGAATTCTCTCTTTATCCTTGAAAGCTGTTCAATGCCTGCTGCTGAAGAGACCTTCTTCTGGTAAGTTCTCTGGAGGTCCCGCATTTTTCCGGCGCCCCACTTCATTCCCGCAAGCGACTTCTTCAGCGATGCATAGTCAAGCGTTGCCTTCACAAGCTCCCTGTAGAACTCGGTAAGCGAATCAAAAGAGGGGAAGTTGCTGTTTATTTCCCTGAGTTCCGAAGCAATAATGTCGCTGATTACGGAAATTCGCGACATCTCCGCCTGCCTTGCAATCTGCAGTTTGATGTTTTGAGAGCTGTCCTTCCTCTCCTTCTTCCTCGCTGCCTTTCTTGCCTTCTGCACAAGAAGGGAAACGTTAGTCCTTGCCCTTTTCAGCGCCTTGTCGATTATCTCGTCTGATTTCGGCACAGGCGGAATGTTCTGGAAGTTCATGCATAACCTTTCTCTGCGTTGGCTTATAAATTTAACCAAAGTGCTTGCTTATTTTTGTGCTTACTCTCTCCACGGCGTTGCTATTCAGAAACTTTTAATAAACAGCTCTGTGTCAAGTCATGAAAATGGCCAAATATACTGATTCCAAAAAAACAAGAAATCTTCTATCTCGAGCTAAAGAACTTTCTAAGGAGAAAGGGTTTTTCTATGTTGTTCGTGCTGGCTTCAGACGCGCTTTTATTAATCCCTTAAGCTATCGCTATTGCAAATACTTCAAATCAGACAGGACCTTCACATTTGGGGGGGATACCTACCGTTACTTCATCCATAAGTACAATACAACTTGGAGGAATGAACGAGCTGTAGAACTTCCGATTATTTGGAAGATCGTAAAAAAATATCAAGGTAAAAGGATTCTTGAAGTGGGCAATGTTCTCTCCCATTATTTTCATGTTGATCATGACATTTTAGACAAATATGAACGATCAGAAGGCGTAATCAACCAGGATGTGGTTGATTTTCAGCCATCTGAAAAATATGATCTGATAGTTAGCATTTCGACTTTGGAACATGTTGGTTGGGATGAAACTCCACGCGAGCCTCTAAAAATTTTACGAGCTATTAAGAATTTAAAGAGCATCCTCGCTCCTAAAGGAAAACTGGTTATTACCCTGCCCCTTGGTCATAACTCTGTGTTGGACGAGTTGTTAAGAAAGGGCAAAATACAATTTACAAGAATGTACTGCCTAAAGCGGATTTCCAGGGATAACCTCTGGGTCGAAACTAATTGGAAAGACATTGAACATGTCCAATACGACTCTCCTTTCAATAATGCCAACGGTTTAGTCATCGGGATTATTGATAAAAAATGACTCGGCGCTCCTTTCTTCGCAATCTTCATCGTCTCGCTTCTAAATGGGAAACGCTCTTGCCTGTGTTTTTCCCTGATTTCTCCACGTATCGGAGCTTCATTTAAGTTCGGCGTTAGTATCTTTACTCCAAAACTATTAATCCTTTCAGTCCCAAAAAGACAACAATTAAAAATCATGCCTTGCAGTTTAGTAAGTTATGGGCAGTCGTTCTTTGAGCAAGCCGGTCGAAAAGGAAATCTCTTTCCACATGAACATCATCGCCCGCCATGTCTACGACACGAGAAGGGGAAAGATAATTCTCGCCACTTACAAGCAGAGCAGGTATCCCTCTTTCTATGTGAGGGATGCGATGGCTGTAGCCAGATTTCTCAGAACCCTGATAGAGCAGGGGCTTTTCGTCGAGAAAGCATACGAAATCCTGAGGGGCATAGCCAAATTCACAAGGAGCGTCCAGTCAAAGGAAGGAAGGTGGGGGCAGAAGTACAATGAATACGGCAGAGAGCGCTCATTGTACAAGCAGGAAGACAACACCGCGCACGGGATAATACTGTTGGGCGACTATCTCATTGCGAGAAAACACCTTGGCAGGCGGCTTCAAAAGAAAAAATATGTTGAGGCAATGCTGAAGGGCTTTGAGTTTGCCAGAAACAACGTATATGATGAGAGCACCGGTTTGTTCAGAAGCACAACCTCATGCCACGAATCATCTATCGAGACAGGCTATACGCTCTGGACAAACATGGCATACTATAAAGCCCTGAAAAACCTTATCCGCGTGGGCGAGCTTTACCGGGCGAAGACAGCATGCAAGCCCGTGCAGGACTTCATGAATTCCTTCTCAGAAAACCTCAAGCAGTTTATCCGCAACAAGCGTTATGTAGCCCGCATTCACTTCAACGGAAAGATTGACTTCAGGGCTGATGTGACTCTTGTCAGCCCCTACTACTTTGAGTACGACAAAAAAAGCAGAGCTCTTGAGAACGCAGTCCGTTACGCAGAGAAAAAGCTCCGGGATCCCGATCTGGGACTTTACCAGCGCTACCTTCCCAACGTGCGCGACCTCGCAAAGCACTCCCATGCCGGTTCCGGACCGTGGATGCAGTACTCGGCAATCATTGCGCAGTATCACCTCTTCAACGGCAGGATGATAAAAGCAAACAGAATACTGGGCGAAATTGACAGGTACAAGTCAAGCAAGGGCTACATCCCCGAACACATAACCACAACCCAAAGATTCCTTGACTTCATGAAGAACGAGTGGAAAACAGGGCTTGACTTCCAGAAGGAATTCGACCCAAGCATAATGGTTGACAATTACGACTTTGACTGCGTGGTTGAAGAGCTCATAAACATGAGGAACGCTTACCAGAAAACAAAGCGAAACCTTCGAAAGGAATCAAAGAGAGGATTCATCAATTTCGCCCTTCCACTTTCATGGAGCCACGCGGAATACGCATATGCAATTCTCCTGAGGGAAGAACTAAGAAGAAAGCGTGCACCCGGAGCGCTGGGAAAGCGTGTAAAGTGAAGTTGTGCCTTCTGCAGTTGAACCGTCAGCAAACTTCCAGGTCGGATAACCCTTGACTCCCTCCCTGAGGCACGTTTCCCTCTGCCTGTCGCAGTCAACATAATTGACATACTGGAAAGAGCTTCCGAACATCTTCTTCTGCTCCTTGCAGTGCGGGCACCACTCGGTTCCGTACATGACCGTGCCCTTCTCGGAAAGGCACTTTGCAAGGTCGTCAAACTTGCCGGGCCCCGAGTTTCTCGGTATGAGCGCATATGCAGCAACTGCAATTATGATTATTAGAGAACCGTAAAGAAAGTACTTGTTGTCAGAACTCTTCTTGCCGCCCATGTAACCACCAATCCAACACGGCGCGGAACTTACTATATAAAATTATTGTTTAACCCTGCCTATCGACATGCTGTAGGAA
>RFJB01000145.1 GCA_003695045.1 Candidatus Woesearchaeota archaeon
CAATTCCCCTTTTTCAAAAAAATCGTAAATCGATAGTTCTTTGGAAAGATTTTCCTTCACGAAAGCCAATTTGTCCTCATAACTTCCCCCCAATCCTATTTCTAACACATCTGGCTTCTTTTTCAGACCAGTCTTCTTCACCATAGAATAAACTATTATTCTCAGATCATCATAGTCCTCCGTTCTAATGGAATCTAGCTTGTGTTGTTTTTTCGGTAGTTTTAATTTCCTTTTTAGCTCCCTGTCTAAATTTGGAGTCAAAATCTCTGTCTGAACATTGTTGTTCTTATAAAATCTAACTGAAAAAATCTTCATTTTTGGAGCCTCGAGTAATGTCATAGGGATGATGATTTTTTTTCCTTTAGTCATCGAATGCTCCGTATTATCTTGAACACACGCAGAAACCATCCCAACCTTGTAACAAATGAATCCCTTAAGTTTTAAAGAAGAAGATTTTATAGCATTCCAATTAATCGAAGGTAGGAACCTTCGCGCTCTCTTCCGGGGCCAAAACTGAAGCGACCCTCTTCTCGGTGATTTTCTCTTTGGCATTTTCTGTGATCTCCAATAATCTGAAACTCATTTTCTTCTACCCTGGAATACTAAATCTAAAAAAAGTTGGTTTATAAATGTTGTGGGTCAAAAAATAGGATTCAGGCCTCAAAATTATAAGTATTTTCGTACTTTTTCCCATCTATCTCTGCGATTCTCACGACCTTACCCTTTCTTTTTGCAAGCTCTCTCAATTTTTCAGGGGGAATGTCCCTGCCGACGCGCTCCACGAAGGAACGTTCAAGATGTTTCTCGGCATCGGCTCTTATTCTCTGCTTGATTTCTTCCCTGAATTCAACCTTTCCGTCTTTGTCCCTCACTCTCTTTTTGATTTCCTCGCGCACTTCCACGCCGGGCTTGTCCTTTACGGAAGAAAGAAGTTTGCACGCGGCTTTTATCTTAGCAGGGGGAACATCGTCAAACCTCTTCATTGCCCTTTCAACGCATTCCTCAAAACTCCTGACGCCTTCCTTGTCACGTATGGCATCTCGCAGCCGGGCAATCTCGACAGGGGTTCCTGCCGATGTCTGCACTGGCTCTGCCATGGGCATAATCTTCGGAGAGTCGTCTCCTGAATCGCTGCTGCCCGAATCGTCCGCGCCGCTTTCCTTTGCAAAAGCGACCGGCATCACGAGAAGCAGAATCGCCAGCAGCGCGAACGGCATGTGGCGGAATCTTAAACGCTTTCTTGCCATATCATATCACCTCAACAGGTTTCTTTTTCTCAACATGCTTTTGTCATGTTACTCTATGCGTACTCTATGCGCTCTGTGCGGTGCGTGGCGCGCCGCAGTCAGGAAGCGCGACGCCCTGACTGCACAGCAACAATGCCGGCAATTTTTCTTTAAAAAGATACTTTCCTCCCGCAGAGCAGAAAAGCTTTACGCGGTCGTCTGAAACTTTACGAAGGTTTATTTGCTCTTTTTTTGCGCTAAAAAGGCAAGGAAGGGTTTTAAACAGCCAAAAAAGAAGAATAATCAGAGAAAAACATGAAGTTGTCTGAAAAAGGGAGGGAGAGAAGGGTAAAAACATTCTGGAAGAAAACAACCGAACAAAACAACCACAAACTTTAAGAGAAACAGCAATAACAGATGTTTGTGACAATGGCTATGATGCACTCCCGAGAAGGAAGCAAAGAAAGCGTCAACATGCGCGCCCGCAGGCATGCCCTGGCGGTCTCGCTTTTCATTGGCGTCTTATTTCTCCTCGCCGCTCCTGCGGAGTCTGCAATAATCAGGGGCAATGTTTACAATTATGATTTAAGCCCCGCAAGGAATGTCAGAATTGACATAAACACAAGCCCCCATCAGGTCATTGTTGTGAAAGACGGCGCTTACAGTGTTGAGGTTCCAAAAGGGACTTACTCTCTCCAGAGCAGGCAATACAGGAGAGGCATGGTAATCGCAGAGAGCAATGAGACGGTGGAGGTTGAAAACGACGGCGTCTTCACTCTTGACATAATAATGTTTCCCGCAATTGAAGAGCTTGACGACGGTCTTCTGGAGGATGTTTCGGTTGAAGTTCCTGACCTCAACGATTCGGAAAAAGGGTGGAACGGCTATGAAATAGCCGTGCTGATTGTTGTGCTCGCGCTATTCTCGCTGGTGGTTTATTACGCCTACCAGTCGAAAAAGCTTATGAAAAGCATAGAGGTAAGAGAAAGCAAGCACAAGTCGGAAGGAGAAAGTCAGGAGACAAAATTTGATGAAGATGAAGCCGGAGATGCCGGAATGCCCGAAAAAGACCGCGCAGAAGAGGGGAAGGGGGCAGTGCGCAAAACAGAGCATGGAAACGACTATGAAAACAGGATTCTTGAGCTTATCAGACAGGCGGGAGGGACTATAAGCCAGAAGGATTTGAGAAAGGAAATCCCTCTTTCAGAGGCGAAGATAAGCATTCTGGTCTCTGCGCTGGAAGCAGAAGGCAGGATAGTGAAGCTGAAGGTTGGGCGCGGGAACATTATCAAGCTCAAAAAGTAAAAGCGCAGAAAAGCGCATAAAGTAATGTAGCGGCAGGAAATAATCAAAAAAATAAATTAATAATGTAAGGCAGTAAAGCACTCTGCACGAGCAAAGGGAAACATGTGCATTAGCAGGGGTGGTTTTTGATGAATGGAAAAAAGGTTTCTCCGAAATTGTGGATGCTGAGGATTGACGCCGGAGACAAACTGCCCGATTCAATCATCGGTTTTTGCAGAAAGAACGGCATAAAGACGGCGCGCGTGGAAGGAATCGGCGCCTTGAGAAATGTTGTGCTCGGCTTTTACAGCCTGGAAAGGAAGCAGTATTTTCAACATGAGTATCCCGAGCACCACGAGCTTCTCCTGTTGAAGGGGAATGTGACCTTGAAAGAAGGGAAGCCGTTTCTGCATGCGCATGCGATAATAGGCAAGCCTAACAACGCGTGCTTCGGCGGCCATCTTGTGAGAGGCGAAGTCAGCGCCACGCTTGAAGTTTTCATCGAAGAGACGGAGAAGCCCGTTGAAAGGAAATCCGAGAAAAAGACAGGGCTGCATGTATGGAAGGTATGAAAGAGCAAAAAATGAACAGGAAGCATGATTCTGGAAAAAATGTTCCCGCAATAATAGGGGTTGATCCCGGAACGACAGTTGCGTATGCCGTTCTCTACATCGGCAAGGGCGGGATCGCCGGCATCACGGCGGATTCTTTCAAGAACGAAGGTATCGAGTCCCTCGTTGCGAGGATAACCGGGAGAAGCTTCCCTGTTCTTGTTGCCTGCGACAAGAAAAGAGCGCCTCAAAAGGTAAGCTGGCTGGCAAGAAAGCTTGGAACTGCCGTCTTTTTGCCCAAAGAGGACTTGAAGGTCCTGGAAAAGAAAAAAGCAGTAGAAGAGTGCAAAGCAGATGTGTCAAACGACCATGAGAGGGATGCTCTGGCTTCTGCGCTGTATGCTTACAGAAAAATGAGAAGCATTATTGAGAGCACGTTCTCGGAAATAGACAAAACAGAGAAGAAAGGAAGGAAAGGAGGAACTCTTAAAGCAGCAGAGATTCTGAAGAGTGTGCTGAAAGACGAGAACTATGATGCAAAGCATGCCGTAGCTCTGTCAGAGAAAGAGGAAAGAGCGATTATGCGAAAAAAGAAGGAAGAAAAGACGGGGCGTCCGGCAAAGCAGTCTCCAGAAGAGGAGAATGTCATCCTGAGAGAGAAGATTGTTGCGTTGAAAGAGAAGCTTTCGCGCGCCGAGGATTACATAGCGCAGTTAAAGAATGAAATCAGGAATCTGAAGAGGAGAACAGCAGAGAATCAAAAGGGAGATTCAGGTTTGAGGCATGAGGAGAAAGACGAAAAAGGCAAATCAAGGGAGGCAGCGCTTTTGAAGAGGAAGCTCAGAAAGGCAGGGAAGGAGTTGAGTGAAATAATAAGAAGATGGTCTTCGATGAAGGATGATTTCGCGCTTGCAAAAAAGATTGACAATCTTTCATGGAAGGAGTTTGAACGCGCAAGGAAAAAGCTGGGCATAACAAAGGGTGATGTTCTTATTGTCAAAGACGCATCAAAGGTTTCCGGAAGAACTCTTGAGGAGATTTCCAAAAAAAGCATTATTGTAGCCGTTGCAGGGGACAGCAAGAAAATGCTTTCCGGTTCCGTTCTCACGGTTCCTGAAAAGTCGCTGGGAGGAATTGACTTGAAAGAAGTGAGGATAGTGAGCAGAAAAAGAATCGAAAAAGCAAGGGAAGCTTCGCTTGACGAGAAAAAGTTGGCAAGAATAATTTCTGATTACAAGAGAAAAAGAAAGGAAGAAGTCAGCGCTTGAATATTCTTTTCTGGAGTGAAAACCTGTTGTGCCTGAAGAGGGCAAGGGAAAGCGTTGCCACGGCAAGGCCGAAGTCCCTTACGCCGACAGGATTAACGCCGAGGGATATTGAGATAGCAAGAAGGTGAAGCCCGAGCAGAAGAGAAGCAAAAGGAACAAAAACGCCCAGAATCAGGAGAATGGAAAAAACGGTTTCAAAGATGCCGTTAATGAGGACAATCGTTTCGGGAGACAGAAAGAAGGAGAACGCCCACACTGGAAGGTACCCTGTCCAGTCGTCAGGTTTCAAAATCTGGTTCGCCCCGAACCAGAGGAACACTGATGCCATGCCAATGCGAAGCATGAGCATTCCGTATTCCTGCAGGTCGTCCCTTTCTGAAAAAAAGGAAGAAAAAGAAAAGCGCGGCATCTTTGCCACCTCAGGAGGAAAGAACTCCTATCTCGTAGTTTTCAAGAGTGGATTTTGCCTTCGCGTTCCCCCCGTGTTTTCCCATGAATGCCGAGCTTCCGTCAATTCCGCAGAGCTTGAGTATGTTTCCTGCACCTCCAGGATGCTGGGATATCCAGTCAGTTAAATCGTAGACCTTTCCGTTTATTGCAGTCCAGCAGCTCTGCGCATTGTCGTGGGCTGCGACTTCAGCAAGCGTTATTCCCGATGCCTGTTCCGGAACCTGCCCGGCAACTTGAGTGTCAAGCTCGGATGGCTCAGGCACAGGAACCTGCTCTTCAAGTTGAGCAGTTTCTTCCTCAACACCCTCCAGTTTTGCGGCGATTTCCTCTTCAGGAGTTTCGCCAGTATCATCGGCGTTTTCCTGCTGCGAACCTGCAGGTGTTGGTTCATCCGCTGCTTTTGCGCTTTCAACAGAACTTTGAACATCCTGTTGAACGCTTTTCTCCACGGATTTCTCCACGGAAGTTCCGCAACCAGCCAGCACAATAGAAGCAACAAACAACACGACCACAAAGTAAGAGTATTTCACACCCATCCTGACTCCACCTCCCACTTATACTATGCTGAATGACGGGTGCAGTGCCGTATAAAAAGGTTATGTTTAAGTAGCGCTTATTTCACGCCCCACCAGCCCTGCCACTCGACAACCCTTATTTCCTGATTCGTTCTGAAATCAAAAGCAGCGCCGTTGCGTAGCTCTACCGGCTGGTATGTTTCAGGATGCATAACCTGCACTGTGGGGTTCTCCCGGATTACCCTTGTTTTGAATTTCTCAAGAATTCTGTAATGGGTGCGGTTCGGAAAGAAGCCGGTCATCCTGCCTGTTCTCAGGTCAACGCACTGCACGGAATGCCCCAGCTTCTTGACCTTC
>RFJB01000146.1 GCA_003695045.1 Candidatus Woesearchaeota archaeon
GACTTTGAGGAGGTCTCTGCTTTTAATCTGATGTTCAGCACAAAGGTTGGTCCGGCTGGCGGCATAACCTCATATCTCAGGCCCGAGACGGCGCAGCTCATCTTTACAAACTTTAAGCAGGTTCTGGATTCCTCGCGTGTAAAACTTCCATTTGGCATCGCTCAGATTGGAAAAGCATTCAGAAACGAGATAAGCCCCCGTGACTTTTTGTTCAGGACGCGGGAATTTGAACAGTTTGAGATTGAATTCTTCGCAAAGCCGGGCGATGACAAATGCCCCTTTCTGGAGGGGGTTGCAGACGCGAAAGTTTCAATACTTGACGCTTCGGGAAAAACCCACAGCACCACCATACAAGAAGCTGTCAAGAAGGGAATTATTCATTCCGAATGGATTGCTTACTGGCTTGGAAGCTTTTACCGATTCTTTACCGACTTCGGCATAAAGCCGGAAAACCTGAGAATCAGGGAGCATCACAAGGAAGAGCTTGCGCACTACGCAAAGGGCTGTTACGACATAGAATACCGCTTCCCGTTTGGTTGGAAGGAAATTCATGGAAACGCAGACAGGGGAACGTTTGACCTTTCCAGGCATTCGGAGCATTCAGGCAGGGAGCTTTCTGTTTTCGACGAAACAACAAAAGAGAAGTTCATTCCTGCTGTTGTGTCAGAGCCGTCGCAGGGAATTGAAAGAGCAATGCTGGCATTTCTTTTTGATGCGTATGATGATGACAAAGGGAGAGGCAACATCGTTCTCAGGTTGCATCCCGCTCTGGCGCCTGTTAAGATTGGGGTTTTCCCTCTGGTCAACAAGCTGGAAGAAAAAGCCAGAAAGGTGTTCGACTCCTTGAAAACAGTTACGGTTTGCACTTTTGACCGCTCCGGCTCTATCGGAAGGCGCTACGCAAGAGCTGACGAACAGGGCATTCCGTTCTGCGTGACTGTTGATTTCGATGAAGGCGTCACGATAAGGGACAGGGACAGCACCAAACAGGTCAGGGTTCCTGAGGAAGAACTGAAAGGAATAGTCGCAGGGCTTGTTTCAGGCGCTCTGACATTTGAAGAGTTGAGCAGAAAGCACAGCAAGTGACGGAAAAATATTTAAAGCAAGCCCTGTTCTCGCAGAAAAATCAACAATGAAGGTGTTTTTATGAAAGTTAGCGAATTGCAGCCCAGACAGGGCAAGGTTGAGATTACCGGAAAGGTAACAGAGGTCGGTCAGGTAAGAGAGTTCCAGAAGTTCGGTAATACCGGAAGGGTTGCCAATGCAAAGTTGCAGGATGAGAGCGGAGAGATTACCCTGACCCTCTGGAATGAGCAGATTGACATGGTAAAGCCGGGCTGCACCGTCAGGATAAGCAACGGTTATGTCAGCGAGTGGCAGGGCGAGAAGCAGCTGTCAACAGGCAGGTTCGGAAAGCTCGAGGTTCTCGAGCAGCCTGCGGATGGGGAAACATCTCAGGACGACTCTGTTGAAGTTGAACTCAGCCCTGACGAGATTGACAATCTCGACGACGATATTGAGGAGGAGTTCGTCGAGGAGGAAGAGTTCCAGCCCTGAACAGGGCTTTAGGGGGACGTAGCTCAGCCTGGGAGAGCACCACGCTGAAGACGTGGGAGTCCGGGGTTCAAATCCCCGCGTCCCCATTTTTCTTGTTCTTATCCCTGGCCAATAAAAGGCAGAATAAGAATAACAACCTTATCCTCCCAGCGAGAGCGTTGCGTCCATTATCTGGGCTGCTATAAGATTGAAGGACACCATAATGAAGAACGCCACAACTACGTAGAGCACTGTGCTTTTTATGAGGTTGCGCCCTATCATGAATCTCTCATTGAGTTTGTCCGCTCCGTTCTCTATGCCGTTCGCAAGTATTGTGAGAATGTAAATGATTTGAACAACGTATATTCCGACTATTATCTGAAACCAGAAAGTCGGCATTCCCTCTTCAAAGAGTCCTGCTATTCCTGCAAACCCCGTCGCAGCTCCTGTGTCTGTGCTCTGCTGAATTGTTGACATCTGGTCTGTCAGCCGGCCCAGTATGGATGTGACCATGGAGGTTATTCCGATTACGATTCCGGATATGACCGGCGATAAAAAGTTTATCTGCGACTTCATTGAGGATATGATGTCTGAGAGGAGGTCTTTCAGCCGTTCGTCCACTTTGTGCATTTCCTTTATGTAACGGGCAACATTCAGCAGGGCGTTTGCCGCTACTTTAGGTCCCTTTTTTGAACTTTCAGTCAGAACCTTCATTGAGCTTTCTATGATTTTTGAGGGGAATGCTGCCAGAGCGCCTACTTTGGGAGAGAAGATTGCCTCCTCGACAGACATTCCAAGGCGCCGTATGTTGTTGCTTACTATCTGGAAGAAGAGGCCGCTTTTCGATCCCTCCATCGTCTCGGCTACTTTTCCAAAAGCTATTTCCGCTGGAAGGCCGTCTCCGAGGCGGTTTCCAAGCTGAAACAAGGCGCTTGCAAACTCTGCTTCAAGCTTTTTGGTGTCTTCCCGTATCTTTATGACATTCTTGCTCCGCAGTTTGAACCAGAGCCCGAATCCGAGTCCGAGTCCGAGAGGGAAGAAAAGGCTGATTATTGACGCTCCCAGCCCGAACGGGCCCACTTCTTCTCCTGTCTTCAAGCTCTCTTTGTATCCCAGAAACTTGAATGCGGGCGGGTCTCCGTAAAATCCGAAGTCGGGAAATCCTATTGAATGCAGATACAATGGAGAGAGGGCAAGCATAACCAGAGTCACTCCTACAAGCACGGATACAATAAGGGGCGACATGACTATCTCGGCTCCGCCGAGGTTTATGATGATGTTCCTGAACTTTTTAAGCTCGGGATTTTGTTTTGAGATATCCGTGTCTCCGTAGCCGCTCGGCCTCTTTGAGAGTATTGACTTTCCCATAAAGTAGACGCTGGCAGGCACTATAACATCATATATTGTTGCAATGTGATACCATTTGACTGAGGACATGAAGCTGACAATCAGGGGAAGAATCACAAGGCCGAGTATAGGAAGTATGACTCCAAGCATGTGAAGCATGGTAATCGGCGACTTCAGGTTTTGCGCATAGTGAAGCATTTTCTCGTATGTTTCGTCCAGCATGACAGAAAGTGATTTGTCCAGAAGGTCAAGGCGCCTGCTTTCGGAGCTTTCAAAGAGCGAGGATTCTATAAGGTGGAATGCTTCAATAAATTCCATGTTCCACTTGCGCCATGTTTCAAGGTAAGCGTCGAGGGATTCCCTTACATTCTCATATTTCTCGGTTTCGACATCCCACAGCACTTTCTTCAGGTCAAGCGCAAGCGGCCCCGAGAGATGTTCAGATGCAAAGTCCACCGCAAGTTCAAGATTGGATGTGTGGCGCATGTATGTCACGACATAAAACACGCACAGGACCATCTGGTTGGATGCCTGCATCCTCCAGTTGTTCGCAAGAAAGAGGGGCATCTGGCGAAGCACTATGAGCAGAGTCAGGCCCAGCGTTACGCTGAAAAGCATGAAGAAGAGAGAGTTGAGAATGAACAGGGAGAAGAAAAGACCGAACAGGGTAACAACCAGCGGCCCAACGTATGCCAAGCTGGTGGCGCCTTCCGGCGTGATGTTGAGATGGCATATTTCTATGGACTCTTTGATGTCTTTCTCAAGCGGCTTTGGGGGCGCAACTTTAAGTATCTTCTCGCTCATATTGCAGAGCTGTTCGTAAATAGAAAGGTGTTTTGGAAGGTATGCTTCCTTGAATTCCAGGTATTCCTGGGAGGATATCTTGGCAGGCGATTCCTGCTGCGCTTCCTGGGGCAGGTTAAGTTCTTTGTTGATTTTGGACTGATACTTTGAAAGAAGCTTCTTCATGAGGTCCGTTGTCACGTTCTGCTGGTCAGAAGGCGCAGTGCCATCTACCTCCGAGCCCGCTGGCTGAGACGGAACCGGAGCCACTATCCCCTGGGGGGAAATCACCTCTTTCTTTTCAGGATTGCTGGAATCTGCCACGTTTGATTGCTCCCTTAATCCATTCTTCCCACTCAAAGAGTATTCGTTTTGAGTCAAGACTGCCCACTTCATCCCTTACTCGTTCGGATATTATGTGGAACTGGTCGTTTCCGCTGATAACAAAGGGGGCTTCAAGCATTTCAGGATTTCCGACTTTGTTGGCGTAGTCCACCATCAGCTGCTTTATCCTGGCGCGCAGCATTATGTTGTCCCATACTGCATCCCAGTTTCCTGCGAAATCTTTTACATTCGCTGCGATTGTCTTCAGTATTTCGGATTCTCCGTTTATGAGGCCGTCCATCGGCTTCAGAGTGTCTTCTTTTGCATCGTATTTCATCAGGTCCACAAAGCCCCCTTCCGTGAGAGGGTCTTCTTCCCATGTCTTCCTGACTTCTGTGACCTGTATGACTCTTCGGTACCTGTGCAGTCCGTCCGCGCTTTTGATAGGATTTGCTATGATTATGATGTCTGTTGCCTTGAAGCTCGTCTTTGGAACGCCGATGTCGTTCACGACTCTGTCAAAGATTCCGTATGGAGAGTCGCCGTGTATTGTTCCTGCAACGACGTTTGCCGCCGCTCCGACACGCATCGCTTCGTAAAGCGCTTTCGCCTCTGCGCTTCTCACTTCACCCACTATAAGAGAGGAATCTCCTAAACGGAGGGTGGCTCTTATTCCGTCTGAAGCAGACATCTCGCTGCTCCCTCTTGCAAGCGCGCTTGCAACCTTCATCGGCTGGATGTTGAATCCGAGTTTTCTCAGGGATGCTGTGGGAAGCTCAAGCGTGTCTTCCACTGTTATTATTCTGTAGCGCCGCATTATCTCTACCATCAGGGCTGAAAGAAGCGACGATTTTCCGCTTGACCTTGTTCCTGCTATAAGCATTGTTCTTGTTCCGTCAATCAGAAAGCTGAAAAGCCCTGCAGCCATTGAATTAAGCATACCTACTTTAATGAAAAGCGGCAGAGTCCACGGTTTGTCCCTGTGGCGCCTGAAGGAAAATCCCAGGCCTGTGGGGTTGAGCGGGGGCGCTATTACAGAAACTCTTGTGCTTGCCCCTGGCAGCTCAAGTTCCGTGTCGAGTATGGGGTCTGCTTCGTCCAGCGGCCTGCCGCTTATCATTCTCAGTTTCGAAGCCCATGATTCCGCTTCCGGCCTTGTCGGGATTATGTTGGTTACGCAGTCGTCGAAGTCCCCGTGAACGAGAAATATGGGTATTTGCCCGAGGGGGCTGTTCACTGATATGTCCTGAACTTTCTCGTCCTGCAGCAGAACTTCTATCAGCCCGAATCCGACAGTGTATCTGACCAGAATTTCTGTGAGTTTTTTCAGTTCCTTTTGCGTCAGTTTGACATTTTTGTAGTTCGCAAGTTCTTCTATAAGGTCGTGGCCCACATTGTAGAAGACCTGCCGCATCCGTTCCGGCTCAACAAATTCCGATCTTCTCGGCTTGTGTTCCGCCATTATGTTTCTTGCCATGTCAAGAAGCTCGTATTTGTCGTCGTCTATCTTGAATTCCGGCGGGAGAATGTGGTAGAGCGTCTGAACATTGTTTTCCTGCCTGAATATGGTTACTTCAGTATCATCAGGCAGGGTGTAGTTGGCGACTTCTTCTGCCCCGATGGGGTAGTTCGCCATCAGTTTTGTGAACATGAAGTCGGGTTTTATTGTTGGCGAGAATATTTTTCTGTAAACGCTTCGGTCCCCGATTCTGTAACCTGCAAGATACGGCTTTGCAAGAATTATTAGTTTTGTTTCTTCAAGCTTCTGGATTACCTGCTGCAGTATTTGAAGGTATTTCTGGATTTCGCTGATTTTCCTTTCATCAACTGTTTTCTGGAGTTCTATCCTTTCTCTTCGTTCTATTCTTTTAAGTTCAACGTATGCTCCGAGCGGGTCGCTCTTGAGAAGGTTGGAGATGACGTTTCTGATTTCAGGATATCTTGCGTGGGTTCTCGGCTGGGAGGGGTCTGCAACAGCCGAAAAGCTCATTATGTTGTTTTGTTTAAGAAGGAACGCATAGAGGCGCGCTATTTCAACGAGCATCTGGGTTTGGTTGAAGTCGTATTCGTAATCCCTCTTTTGCGAGAAAACAAGTTTGGTCACATCTGGCGTCTTCGCAAGCTCTTCTATGGTTTTTGCCATGTAGAATGCGTCGTCTTCAATAAGCGGCAGACGCGGGCTGTTTTCGCAGTCAGCCCTAAGTATGACTTCTTCCCCTTCCCGGATTACGGAAAATTTTATCTGCTCTGGGTCGTTGCCGAAAAGCATTGTGCCTCTTTTTAAACTCATTCAATAGTGACAACATAAGTTTAAATGATTGCCACCCCTGAAGATAATAAGACAAAAGCACGCTGGAGCGTTGTTTTGATGCAAAAAAGAAATTGCTTGTTCACTATTTAAAGATTTTGATGTTTCAAAGCGGTAGGAAAAGATGGCAGACAACAGCAAGCAAAACAAACAGCAGAACCAACAGGCGCCGCTCCCTTACGGTCAGTTTGCGCAGGACATAAAGAGCTTTGAGCAGCAGAGCGGAAGCGGAAGCCTTAACGATGTAGTGAGCATGCTGAACAGCATAAACAGACGCCTTAGAATTCTTGAAGACCGCTACTCAAATCTCAGAAGAAAAACCCAGGTTACAGACCAGAATATGCTCTCAAACACCAAACGGTTCACGAATGAA
>RFJB01000147.1 GCA_003695045.1 Candidatus Woesearchaeota archaeon
AGAGGGCTTGTCGCGACATTATAGTATATTGCGTGGCCCCCCATCTGGGTCATGCCGACCTCAAAAGAAACTCTTGTTCTGAGCGACGGCTTCTGGAATATCATCATGAGCGTCTTCTGCTTCATGGCGTCCCTGAACTCGTCGGGATTCTTCTTGATGTAGATTGCCTTGTCAATCACTTCCAGCAGTTCCTCTGGAGTAAAATCAAGCAGTGTAACGAAATCTCTCTTTGCCATAATTCAAAACCCCCAACTTTTTTTTGAGAACCAGAGCGCTCTCGTTTTTATCTCTTTTGGTTCTTTCCCTGCTGTTTCTTGAATGTTTCATGCAGGTCTTTCATGACAATATGCATCTCCTTCATGTCCCTGCTCATTTCCTGCATTATATTCTTCAGGTCCTTGTATTCTTTCCACCTGAGGAACACGAGCAGAAGATAAAGCCCGAACATTCCTCCGAGGAGGACTTTGAGGGCTCCGACAATCCAGCTCACGCCGTGCGTGACGGGCGTCAAAAGGTTGAGTGTTGAATTGAACAGGTCCATGCTTTCTGTCTTTGCTTCAGGGGTATAAAAATCTTTCCCGCAGATTTTTGTCAAACAATTGACTTTTTGTTATTTATCCGTCTTTATATTCAATAAAGCCCTCAAAGCGCTATAAAAATCCTTTTTAGGGTGTTTTTTATTTGACTTTTAGTCAAAAAATAGTAAAATTTAAATATTTCGCAATCAATTTCAGCATATGGCGGACTGCTTTACGGCAATACGACAATGGGAGAGGTGGTAAAATGACTGCAAGGGCAAGGGGCAAACACGCAAGGGACCCGCTCCAGCGGGACCTGTCGGAATGGATAAACCCTGACAGGATACGGCTGTCTGCAAAGGTGCTTGCGGAACTTAACCGGCTGGAGAAAGAACTCATGAGAAAGATATCAAGAAAGGAAATCTGACAACCTGATGATTGAGATGACCTCGCGAAGGATATCAGGACTTGTGAACGGTTTGGTGGCGTCAAACAGGATGCTGCGCTCACTTCTCAAACTGGACCTCGTCAACAGGTCGGCTCTCGCAAGGCGCATACAGGACACGCTGAAGCTTGACAGAAGTTCCTTTCACGCTGTTCTTGCCGCTCTTCGCCGGCTTGACTTTACCGGAGAAAAGCAGGATGACGGGATTGTCCTGTCAATCCTCGGATTGTCTTCTGAAGCCCACAAGGAAGAAATATCAGGGCTGAAGTTCAGGATTGCGACAGGGCTTTCCATAACAATGCTTCACGAGTCCGCGCCCCCTGACGAGATTGGGAGAGTGACAGCAGGCATACATAAGAAAACAGGAGACGCACTCTGCAGTGTTCTCTCTTCTTCACGAATGATAGTGTTTCCAGATGATTTCAAGAAGGAAGTTCTTGAAAAGCTCGCCGCTTACGCGTTGGATTACAAATCAGGGCTTACGGGAATGTCTTTGCGATCAACCGAAAATGAAAGCCCGGCATTCATACTGCCGTTCCTACCACTTTACAACATCAGCCCCGTAGCGGTTGTTTCGTCAGAAAAAGAACTTTTCATGCTTTTGAAAAAGGGAGACGCCTCTACAATTGCCTCCCTTCTGCGCATCTGAGGCAGCTAGAACTCTTCGTCTTCATCGCCTTCTTCCGGCTGTTCTTCATAGCCCTTCATGAAGCCCTCTTCTTCAGGAGAAACCTCGTCGTTCTCCATGAGTTCCTCGGCATCCATGTCCTTTTCTTCGAGCTCTTCGTATTCGTCCATGTTGCATCAGAACCAATCCTGAAGCAGCTACTTTATAAGAATTTCGTTTAAGTTTGACCTTTTATAAACTGAGACATCTACTTCGTTCTGGAAACTTTTTTATATTCTGCTATTTCTCTCGAAGTTCGGCATGGCTAACAAGTTAACCTTTCTTGATCTGGCTGAGTTGATTCTCGAAAAAATTAGGAAGCCTCTCTCTGTTTCTGAAATTTGGTCAACAGCGGTTGAGTTAGGTCTAGCAGATAAAATTTCCACCTCTGGTAAAACCCCCTGGAAAACTATGGGCGCCCAGATTTATCTGGATATACGAGATAATCCTAACACGAAGTTTTTTCAGTACAGCAAAAGACCTGCTAGATTTTATTTGAAAAAATATTCTTCCGAGTCCTTTGTACTCAGTGACTCCGAACAGAGTTTGTTCGACTCTCGAAAGAAATTTCAGGAGAGAGATTTGCATCCTCTTCTTGTTAAGTTTGCAAATGCAAATGTAAACTTTAAGGCGCATTTAAAGACAATTTTCCATGAGAGCTCGTCTAAGAATAAAAAAGGTTTTAACAAATGGTTACATCCTGACATAGTCGGTGTTTACTTTCCTTTCTCTGATTTTAATGAGGCAACATTGAGGCTTCAGGAATCACTGTCCATAAATTCTGTTAAACTTTTTTCATTCGAATTGAAGATTAAATTAGACTTGTCTAACCTTAGAGAGTCTTACTTCCAGGCCGTTTCTAATTCCAGCTGGGCAAATGAAGGATATTTGGTAGCCCTAAACATATCTGAAGATCCCGACTTTCTAGAT
>RFJB01000148.1 GCA_003695045.1 Candidatus Woesearchaeota archaeon
GCACATGTAATCAATCCAAAGCTTGAAGGTCCTGAGAACTACACTAATCTTGTTGTGTGCTGGGGTTCTACTTATCATGCAGTCAAGGAAGCGCTCGAAGCTGGAAATCTGAGTGGAACAGCACTATTGCATTATTCTCAAGTGTGGCCTGTTCATTCAGACACGATAGAGATTCTGAAGAAGGCTGATAAGATAGTTTCTGTGGAAAACAATGCCACAGCGCAGTTTTCCAGAATAATAACGCGGGAAACAGGTATAATTATTCAGGACAGGGTACTTAAGTATGACGGGCTTCCATTTTGCCCTTCACAGCTTAACAAAGAACTCAAAAGAATACTGGGATAAAAACAAAGGCATAAAATGACAGACATAAAAGAATTTGAGGTTGAAGGCCTCACGGACATTGCATGGTGCAAGGGGTGCGGTAACTTCGCAATCCTCAGAATACTTAAGAAGGTTTTTTCCGAGCTTGACATTCCTCCGGAAAAGGTTGTTATGACTTCCGGCATCGGTCAGGCAGCAAAGACCCCCCAGTACATTGAGGTCAGCTACTTTAACGGCCTCCATGGAAGGTCAATTCCCGTAGCAACAGCAATAAAATGTTCAAACCCCGAGCTTACCGTTATTGCAGACAGTGGAGACGGATGCATGTACGGCGAAGGAGGAAACCATTTCATTCACGCCATAAGGAGAAACCCTGACATAACAGTTATAGTCCACAACAATATGGTTTACGGCCTTACCAAGGGACAGGCCTCGCCTACAAGCGAAAAAGGAATGAAAACTCCCGTGCAGGTGGAAGGAGTAATACTCGAGCCATTTAATCCAATAAGCGTGGCAGTTGCTCTTGACGCGTCATTCGTGGCGAGAGCCTTCTCAGGACATGTTAAAGAAACCGCAGAAATAATCAAGGAAGCAGTCAAGAATAAAGGGCTTTCTATAGTAGACTTGTTCCAGCCCTGCATAACCTTCAACAAGATAAACACGTACAAATGGTTCAATGAGCACACTTATTATCTTGACGAGTCTTATGACCCCTACGACAGAAATGCCGCTTTCGTTAAGTCTGTAGAGAGCGAGAAGCTCCCCCTCGGAATAATTTACAGAAGCAGGAAGAAGACTTTTGAAGAGCAACTGCCCGCATACGAATCGACATCAGAGCCGATAATCCACAGACAATTCAAGAGAGAAGAGTTTGAAAGGCTTGTGGAGAGCATAAGAAGGGGGTGATTAATGATGGACACGCCACGAGAAGAGAAGGAAACAAAGCTAAAAGAAGGAGATAAAGCCCCTTCATGGAATCTCAGGATTTCAGAGGACCGTAACATCTCTCTCGCTGAATTCAAAGGAAGATTTGTCGTTCTTTACTTCTACCCGAAGGACAACACTCCGGGATGCACTACAGAAGCGATAGAGTTCAGCAAACTCCTGCCGGAATTCAGAAAAGAAGGTGTAGAAATAGTGGGTGTAAGCCCGGATTCGTGCGAAAGCCACAGAAATTTCATTAACAAGCACAAGCTTGGGATAACGCTTGCCAGCGACGAAACTAAAGAAGTGATGAAGAAGTACGGCGTCTGGCAGAAAAAGAAGAATTATGGAAGAGAGTATTTTGGGGTTGTGAGAAGCACCTTCCTCATAGGTCCTGACGGAAGAATAGTGAAAGCATGGTATAATGTCAAAGCAAATGGGCACGCTGGGAAGGTTCTTGAAGAAGTAAGAAATATCAAGAGTTCTGGCTGAAGGGTTAAAGAAAGCTTTAATAAAGCGTTTTGCGTTCCTCTTCTTTATGGACGTGAAAGATGCAATAGAACAGAGAAGAAGCAGAAGGGCTCTCAAGCCGTTTTCTCTTGACAAAAGAACAGTTATAGAAGAACTTTCAAGAGCAGCCATGCTTGCCCCCTCATGCTACAACAAACAGCCGTGGCAGTTTGTGTTTGTTTACGAGGAGAACAAGCTCGGGGATGTTGCTTCAACGCTCATGCCCGGTAACGAGTGGGTTGTCAAGGGTGGCATGGTAATTGCTCTCGTCAGCAGCCCCGACAGGGACTGCTCTGTTGGAGACATGCAGTACTACCTTTTTGACTGCGGGCTTGCCGTAGGGCAGATGATGCTCAGGGGAACCGAGATGGGAATTGTTGTGCATCCCATTGCAGGATTTTATGAGGACAAGGTCAAGAAGGTTCTTGGTGTTCCTGAAGAAATGAGAGTGCCCGTACTCATAGCAGTTGGCAAAGCTATGGCTGACCCTGACAGAGCGGATTTTCTGAATGAAAAGCAGAAGGAAACAGAGAGGAAAAGACCGCCAAGAAAGCCCTTGGCAGAGTTCGTTTTTCTGAATTCTTACTCGAACAGCATCAAGGATTAAAAATAAAAACTTATTCCGGTAATTCTGTCTTGAAATGAGATTTCCAAAATTGAAGGGCAAAGCCGTTCTGAGTCCTATGGCTGGAGTTACAGATGTCGCATTCAGGGCTCTCGCCAGAAGTTACGGAGCGGCGCTGACATATACAGAGTTTGTAAGCAGCACTGCCATTGTGCGCGGAAACGAAAAAACAAGACAGCTTATTCTGATTGACGAGATTGAGAGTCCTGTAGGAGTGCAGTTGTTCGGAAGTTCAATTCCCGACTTGGTTGCGGCTGCGCAGGAGGTCGAGGACAGGTTTGACATTATTGACATCAACGCGGGCTGCCCCGCATGGAAGGTTTTCAAAACAGGCGCGGGCAGCGCTCTTCTCAAAAGCCCCCAGGGTGTCGCCAAAATAGTGAGCAAACTCGCAAGTGCGGTAAGCAAA
>RFJB01000149.1 GCA_003695045.1 Candidatus Woesearchaeota archaeon
AGCATGACATGGACAAAGTCGGGCTGTATGTAGTCAAGAATTCTCTGGTAGTGCGTTATTAGCAGAACAGACAATTCGGGCTTTTCCCTCTTCACAGAGTTGACGCCCTCTGCAACAATCTTCAGTGAATCCACATCAAGCCCCGAGTCGGTCTCGTCAAGAATCGCAATGTCCGGCTGAAGGATGCTCATCTGCAGAATCTCCGCCTTCTTTTTCTCGCCGCCGGAAAAGCCCTCGTTCAGGTAGCGCTTCATGAACTCGGGCTGAATCCTGAACTGTTCCGCCTTTTTTTCAAGGAGTTCGCGGAACTCGAGGATTGAGTAGGGCTCGCCCCTGACAGCATTCGCTGCTGAGCGCAGGAAGCTTTCCATTGGAACGCCCGGAATTGCTTCAGGGTGCTGAAATGACAGGAAGATTCCAAGTTTCGCCCTCTCGTCGGGAGACAGGGAAGCAACATCTTTGCCTTTGAATTTTATGCTCCCTTTGGAAATCTCGTATTTGGGATGCCCCATGATGGCATACGCAAGAGTGCTCTTTCCGGAACCGTTGGGCCCCATCAAAGCGTGAATCTCGCCCGGCTTTACCACAAGGTTCAGCCCTTTCAGAATCTCTTTTCTCGAGTCCTTTTCAACAACAGAAACATGCAGGTCTTTTATTTCAAGGTCATTCATCATTACCACCATCCTTAAGAGCGTTTCTCACCGCGACAAGCCCGAGCATTGCGCACTTGACCCTTACTGCCGTGAGGTCCGTGTTAAGCATTTTGATTATGTCCTCCCTCTGAAGAGCAAGGGCGTCCTCAACCTTCATGCCCTTGAGCTTCTCAGAAAGCATGGACATTGAAGCCATGCTTATCGCGCAGCCCGAGCCGGTAAAGGAGACATCGTCTATTGCGCCGTCCTTCACCTTGAGATAGACAGTCAGCGTGTCGCCGCAAAGGGGATTCGCCTCCTTCCGGGAGTGCGTAGCGTCATCCATGGAATGAAAGTTGCGGGGATGCTTGTAATGGTCTATTATTTCCTCCATGTACATGTCAAAAGCCATCAGCCAAACACCTTCTTCACATCATTGATTCCTTCAACAAGAGCATCAATGTCGTCCCTGTTGTTGTAAATGTGGAAGGACGCTCTTGCAGTTGCGGGAACGCCAAGGCGTTTCATGAGGGGCATCGCGCAGTGGTGCCCTGCGCGGACATAAACATGGCGCTTGTCGAGTATTGAAGCAATATCATGAGGATGCGCAAAGTCAAGAGTGAAAGAGATTATTCCCTCGCTTTCACGGGGTCCGAGAAGGTTGAGTCCGTCAACAGAGAGGAGTTTGTCCACGGCATACCGGGCAAGCTTTTTCTCAACGCCGGCGACCGTTTCCATGGTAACCCTCTTGAGGTATCTTATCGCTTCGCCCAGACCTGCGACGCCTGCAATGTTGGGCGTTCCTGCTTCAAATTTGTAGGGAGGTTCAGCCCATGAGGCACTGTCAAGGGAAACCTCGCGTATCATGCCGCCTCCAAGGAGAAGCGGCTCTGACTTTTTCAGGAGATCCTCCTTCGCCCAGAGCATTCCCACGCCGGTGGGGCCCAGCATTTTGTGGGAGGAAGCGGCAAGCATGTCAACGCCCAGCTTCTGAACATCAACAGCACGGTGGCCCGCAAACTGCGCTGCGTCAAGAACAACAATGGCATTATTGTCGTGCGCGACTTTGGCAATCTCCCTGATGTCAGGAATGACTCCGAGAACATTGCTCATTCCCGTTATGAAGACCGCGCGCGTGTTTCTGTCAGTTGGGAGTTCAACGAGATTCCCTGCTTCATCAATGTCGGCAGTTCTCAGTTCGGCGCCTGTTGATTGCGCAAGCTTCCTTGCAGAAAGAAAAGACGAGTGGTGTTCAAGAATGGTTGTCACGATGTTGTGCTGTTTGCCGGTATCTCCTGCGCTTGCGATGATGTGCGACGCAAGATTAAGCGACTCCGTTGCATTCTTTGTGAAAACAACCTCATCGGCCTTTGCGTTGATGAAAGATGCAAACTCCTTTCTTGATTCCTCAAACCATTCTGTTGCTTCTTCGGCAAGCCGGTAAATTCCGCGGTGAATGTTGGAATTGGAGACGCAGTAATAGTTGGCCACTGCCTCAATCACAGAAGCCGGCTTCTGCGTTGTCGCGGCGCTGTCAAGGTAATGAATGGGTTCCCCCTTGAAAGAGCGTTGAAAGATTGGAAAGTCCTTTCTGAAATCAGGCATGGAGCATCATCTCAACTTCTTTTACTTCTTCAACTGCAATCTTCTCAAGCTGGTTTTTAATAAATGCTTCCTTCAGCATGGCTGTTGCGCCGGATTCGTCAATGCCCCTGCTCATGATGTAAAACTTTTTTTCGCTGTCAAGCGAGCTTATTGCAACCGAGTGCGTGCACACAACGTCATTATTGTGTATGAGGAGGTCCGGCACGGCAGAAATGCTGCACTTGTCAGACATCAGCAGAGCATCAACCTTTTCCAGACCCTTTGAGCGGGATGCCTCCCTGTTTATCTGAACAAGAGTCCTCGCATTCATGAGTGAAGAATCTTCAAGCATTACAGCGCAGTCAATCTCCGATGATGACTCTTCCGCGTCATGGATTGACTCAATGTTGAAATCGCACTTTTGCTTTCCACTTTTGAATGCGGAGGTGTAATTTGCGGCTTCTGCGCCTCTTCCGGCAAGTATGACCTTTTGCTCCACCAGAGACAGGTCAGCGCCAATGTCAAGATGCATTATCCTGAGAGATGCTCTCTCGGCAAGTTCCGCAAAGTGCTTTCCCATGTATATGCCGCCCCGCATCCTCTGGACCGTGACAAGGTTAAGCGCGGAATCAGGAGCGAGATGGCACTCTATGAAATGCGAGTGCGCGCCGGCAGTGTTAATGTCCATAATCAGCGTCGGCTTCTTTCCCTCTGCTGTTCTGATGATTACCGTGTCAGCCATCTGGCCGGAATTATAGGCGAACCTGTATGTCCTGCTTTCTGCAAGGTCCAGAACCACAACAGGAGCATTTGAGGAGCGGTGGCTTTCCTCGATTTTGTCGCCTGCCCCGTATTCCCTGAGAAGAACTGATTCGTCAGGGCTTCCAAGTTGAGCGCACGCCTCCCTGAGAAAGGGATGCTCTCCGGAAAACTTCGGAGCCGGAAGTTCAACCGAGTGCTTCAGGGGCATGATGTGCTGCGAGTAGTCCTTCCTCTTCTGGACTGCCCATTTGTGCTGCTCTTTCATCCCAAACTGCCCTCCATCTCCAGTTCAATAAGGCGGTTGAGCTCGACAGCGTATTCAAGGGGAAGCTGTTTTACAATGGGCTCTATGAATCCGAGAACAATCATCTTAAGGGCTTCCTCTTCGCTGATGCCCCTGCTTGTAAGGTAGAAGATTTTCTCATCGCTTATTTTTCCGCAGGTTGCCTCGTGCGCAACAGTGCAGGTGGGATTCTTGACAATGATTCCCGGAAAGGTGTTTGACTGGGACTTGTTGTCAGTCATGAGCGCGTCGCAGTTGACGGAAACGCTGGCATTGACAGCTTTCTCAGAAACAAAGACAGTGCCCCTGTACGCAGTTATCCCGCCGCCTGAGGATATGGACTTTGAAGTGACAGTTGAGCTGGTGTTCTTTCCTATGTGGTAGACCTTGGCTCCGACATCCTGGTTCTGGCCCGGTCCTGCGTATGCAATGGAAAGATGCGATGTCGTTGAGTTGTCGCCCTTAAGGATTGTTGCGGGATAAAGCATGGTGGTTCCGCTTCCAAGATTGCCCGAAACCCACTCCATGACGCCGTTTTCTTCCACGATGGCGCGCTTGGTGTTGAGGTTGTAAGTGTTCCTGCTCCAGTTCTCCACGCTGGAGTATCTGACGCGTGCGTTCTTCTTGACAATAATCTCAACGCAGCCCGCATGCAAACTGCTTTCAAAGTACTGGGGAGCGGAGCAGCCCTCAATGTAATGGACCTCCGAGCCCTCTTCCGCTATTATCAGGGTGTGCTCAAACTGGCCTGCGCGTACAGAGTTCATTCTGAAATAGGACTGGAGGGGTTTTTTCACCTTCACGCCCCTGGGAACATAGAGAAAAGTGCCGCCGCTCCAGACAGCGGCATGCAGCATGGTGAACTTGTGGAGGTTGACAGGAACTGCTTTTGTCATGAAATATTCTTTTACAAGTTCGGGATATTTTCTGACAGCAACGTCCATATCCACAAAGATGACCCCCATGTCCTCCAGTTCTTTAAGAAGGGAATGATAGACAACATCGGATTCGTATTGGGCTCCGACGCCGGCAAGCTGTTCGCGCTCTGCTTCAGGGATGCCGAGTTTGTCAAACGTCTCCTTGATGTATTCCGGGACTTCTTCCCATGACTTAGCGTTCTGCTTCGCGTCTGGCCTGATGAAATACTTTATCCTGTTCAGGTCAAGGCCGGAAAGGTCGGGACCCCATGCCGGCATGGGTGTTTTGAGAAAGAGGTCGTATGCCTTCAGGCGAATCTGCTTCATCCAGTCCGGCTGTTTTTTCTGCCGGGTTATTTCTTCTATCAGCTCTTTTGAGAGGCCTTCGCCCGAGTCGAAAGCTATTTTGGCTTTGGACGGCTTGTAGAGTTCTTCTTTTCGCTCAATCTGGATGACCATGAGAGTTCATGAAACAGAATTCATATTTAAGCTTTCGCATGAGACGGCTCGTCAGGCTTTCTGCGCATCAAAAAAAGAAGCGCCCCGCCATAGAGGAAGAAGCCCAGCGCCTGAAGAAGTGACGGGTTTGCGTCATAGCTGAAAAGCGCTTTGAGAATAAACCCGAGAGCGCTCTCATTTGGAATGATTGTCAAGTCCCAGAGGCGTTCTATGATAACAGGCACGAGACCGGATTCCTGCAGTTCATGGATGCCGTATGAAAAAAGCCCCGCCCCTATAAGAACCAGAAGAAAGTTGGTAAAGGAGAAAAGCTTTCTGGAGGAAGCGCGCAGCAAGCCCTTGTAAATGGCAAAGCCGATTGAAGCGCCGGCAACGACGCCTGCAATAAGATATCCCAGGCTGATTGACAAGCTCACTATGAGGGCTGCAGCCATAAGCACAAGCTCAAAGCCCTCGCGGGCGACAGCAAAAAAAGAGAGAAGGAAAACAGCACGCCTGCTCTTTGATTCAGACGCCTTCTTCTTGAGCCTGCCGACATAGTCGCTTGAGAACATCAGGACAACAAAGGCGATGACAAGGGATGCGATGAGAGACGCTGCGCCTTCAAGGATTTCCGAGGCGTCAAAGGACTCTCCGAGAAGGAAAAGCAGGACTCCGAAGAGTATGCTTGCTGCTGTTCCGGCCAGAGCGCCCTTCCAGAGGGAAGGAAGAAGGTTCTCCCTTCTCGACTTCACAAGAGAAGTGCCGATCAGAGAAATAACAAGAGCCGCTTCAAACGTTTCTCTCATCCCGATTACTGCTTCGTTCATGAATAGACATGAAAT
>RFJB01000150.1 GCA_003695045.1 Candidatus Woesearchaeota archaeon
GCTCTGCCTGAAGACATAACCCTGAAGAACTTCGATTTTGAAGGGCCTGCCTATGAGGGAAACCGAATGCTCCTCCATCTTTTTCCTGAGTTCCAGCTGCCATTCATCGAGTTCGTCCACCAGCCGGTAGATGACATCATTGGTGATGACCTTTACCTCGCCCGCTTCCACATCAGAATTCATCTGAACCGAGAATCCCACCACGACAGCATACTCGGGATGCTTGCCGAGATTGCTTGCCGCTTCCGCAACATCTTTTTTTGAGATGTTCCCAATGCCTGCCTTCTTTATCTTAAAACCCTTGTCGCGCAGGATATGGACTGCTGCTTCAAGGCTGCCGATGCTGTCGGCTTTTACAATTATCCCTTCCTTGTCAGTTTCAATGAGAACCTCTTCAATCTCGCTCCTTACCTGCGAGACCACGTCTGCAACGACTCTCTCAAAGTCCGGCGTTTCGGCAAGAGCCGAGGGTATGGCTCTGACAGGCATTCCGCCAATAGCAGAATCGAGTTCCGGAGCCACAATTCTTATTGCTGAAGCTGCAAAGGACCTTTTCACGGACCTGAAAGCTGCTTTCTTGTCTCTTATCTCGTTGAGAGGCGACGGCTCAAATATTGCCCTGACCTTCGTGATTATCGGGTCAGGAATTGCGCCTACAACAAGAGAATCGTTCACAGATATTGAACCGTCATAGAGGACTGTGTCAAGCACAGTGCCGACTCCTTTCACTTCCTTTACCTCAAGTATGGTTCCCTTTCCCGGGGAATCAATCGTGCAGGAGATGGCCTTTTCCAGGTACCGCTGGGTAAGACCTGTAAGAGCAAGAAGAAGCTCTGGAATGCCTTCCCCTGTTTTTGCAGAGCACGGCACGATAAGAACCTGTTTGGTGTGGTCTGTAACCCTGTCAAAGCGCTCGCTGTTAAACCCGAATTCAGATAATCTTCCAACCAGTTCGTATATTTTTTTGTCAAGCTCGTACTGGATGCTTTCCGGCTGCCGCGAAACATTTGCGAGCAGCATGCCGTCCATGGACCTCCATCCGGGGAGAAGGTCGAGTTTGTTCGCTGCCACCACAAAAGGAGTTCTTGATGATTTGAGAATTTCAAGGGCTTCAATTGTCTGCGGCTTAAAGCCCTCGTTCAAATCCACCACAAGGATTGCAATATCGGCTATGCTGCCGCCCCGCTTCCTGAGGTTTGTAAATGCAGCGTGCCCGGGAGTGTCTATAAAGAGAATTCCCGGGATGTTCATCTTGAAGTTGAACTGGTTGATGAGGGACCAGCAGAGCTTTTTTATTCTGTCAACAGGAATGAGAGACGCGCCTATTGACTGCGTGATTGCGCCCGGTTCGCCGGCCACAATGGAAGTTCCCCTTATGCTGTCAAGTATTGACGACTTTCCGTGGTCAACATGCCCTGCAACCACGCAGATTGGGGACCTGATTGTGCCTTTCAGTTCTTCACTGCTCCCTGTGTTTGTATCATGGGTGCTGTCAGCCATTGCAAGACGGCAGAACAGAGCAGGTTTTTTAAAGTTTTCCGAATAACACCTCAGGCATGGCAGAAGGCACACGAGCAAATGCAGAGTGGAAAACAATAACAGAGGGCCTTGCCCGCATCCGAGTTCCGGCAGGAGAAAAGATTTCGAAGAAGCTTCCTGCATTTTACAATCCTGCAATGGAGTTCAACCGAACAGTAAGCGTTGTCGTTCTTGCAACTATGCTGATGAAGAGTGAAAAGAACCGTCTCTCAGTGCTGCTGCCTCTCGCAGGGACAGGCGTTAGAGCCGCAAGAATAGCAAGAGAGATTCCCGTCCTCAATGAAAAAGCTTCGCTGAACATTTCTGCGAACGACATAAACCCCACTGCAGTCAATCTGATTAAGGAGAATATTGAGAAAAACATAGCAGGCAGCGGGATTAAGTGCTCTGTCACGTGCGAAGAGGCAAACCGCTTTATGATGAACTCTGGCGCTGTGGATTACCTTGACATAGACCCCTTTGGAAGCCCGAACCCCTTTCTGGATGTTGCTGTGAAAAAAGTGAAGGCAGGAGGGGTGCTGGCAGTCACGGCAACGGACACCGCTCCTCTGTGCGGAACATACCCCAAGGCATGCATGAGAAAATACTGGGCAAAGCCATTGAGAGGTTCCAGCATGCACGAACTCGGCCTGAGGATTCTGATACGAAAAGTCCAGCTGGTCGGAGCGCAGTATGAAATAGCACTGACTCCTGTTCTATCCTACTCAAAAGACCATTATATGAGAGTATTCTTTAACGCAAAACGCCAAAAGTCGGCTGTCGACCTTATTCTCAAAAAGCATTCGGCCGCGAGGTTGGGCAGTGAAGAAGCAGGCCCGCTCTGGTCAGGAATGCTGCAGGATGAGGGCTTCATTTCTGAAGCCGAGAAAACCGCAGTCAGGATGATGCAAGCATCAGAAGACAAGCAGTACAGGAACGTTTTGGAGAAGACGGCGAAATTCCTTGGAATCCTTGGCAGAGAGAATTCTGTCGGCGGCATTGTTGGCGTGACAGACATTCATATGCTGTGCAAGAAGAATAAACTTCCTGTGCCGCCGTTTGAGAAAGTAATAACCGGACTGAAAAACAGAAAGTTCAAGGCAGAGAGAAGCCACTCAAACCTCAATGCGCTTAAAACAGACGCAGAAGAAAAGGATGTTCTGGAAGTCATAAGAAGCATATTAAGAAATGAATGAAGATAAAAAAGGCGCATCGGCTCTAGCCGATTGCCCGTCTTACATCAGTCACTTCTACGGACTGGACGTTTTCTATCTTGGCAAGCTCGGCCTCGACGGAATCCGTGCCTCCAAGCGATTCGTCAACAACATATGTCAGAACAACAGCTTTAAGTCCGAATGCAATCGGCTGTATTTCTTCTTTGCCCACTGTGCCGCCGTTCTTTGAAATGACTTCTTTGGCGGCAGCAGTTATCTCCGCCAGGTCAACATCCGGCGACTCCGGCATCATCTTGACCGTGACTATCGTATTTGCCATAAACAACACCTCATCTCTTAAGCGCTTACGTCTTATTTCTTATTATGTATCCAGTATCATTAGCTGGATTAGTTGGGCCCTTCAAAGCCGCAGCCGGGGCACTTATACTTTGCAACTATTTCCCTGCAGTGCGAACATCTTGTCAATTCGTATTCGCCGCACTTCGGGCACTTGAATTTAACAGCTCCGTTGTCATTTGTCGTGTTCTTTCCGCATGAAGAGCATATGTTGTCTGATGCCATTGTAAAACCTCCATATTCCGTGTAAAAATACGTGCAAAAGCAGTTGAATCAGAGCTGGGAGAGGGCTTCTGCTTTTAAAGTTTATGATTTTGAAGAAGACAGGCAGGATTCTTTGACAGACAATGTTTGACAGACAAGTCCAAAATATCCTTATAAAAGGAGGCAGAAGAAGGCAGAGGCAGGAAACGAACAAAAACAGCAAACAAAAAGAAAGAAGAGCAAAAGTCAAAAAAGTTAAAAACATGCCCGCGAAATTTTTCTATTTTGAAGATACAACAAAAGTTTATAAAAAGAACTCTCTCTTTTGAAAAACTAATGGGGGTTTCAAGTTTAAAAAAAGAGGTGCCAGAGGAGTTTGCATTCCGGCTGGCTGACGGCAGGACAGTAAAGTCAATCTCCGAGCTTGTTTCCATCCTTCCCTCAATGAGGGATGAAGTATTCTTCCACCACGTAACACCTGACAGGAATGACTTCGCAAACTGGATTTGCGACGTCTACCGCGCTCCCGGATTATCCAAGAAGATTGCTTCTGTAAAGGACAAGAAAAAGCTTGCCAGAATGCTTGGCGACGCATTAAAGCCCAAGAGCGAAAGCAAGAGTGAAAAGAGAACAAAGAAGAGTGCAGCGGCGAAATCGAGATCAGAAGCCAAAAAGAAAAGTCCTGCGGGGAAATCAGGAGCCGCCAGGGGAAAGACGGAGAAAAAACAAACAAAAAAACAAACAAAGAATGAGAAACCCAAGAAGGCAGCGGCTAAAAAAACAACTTCTCATTCAACAGCCGGCAAAAAAGAAAAGAAAAGTGAAAGAAAGGAAAGCGGAAAGAGCGCTGCTGCCAAAAAAGCGCCGGCAAAAAAGAGGGCGACAGCAAAATCCCAAAAGCCAAAGGGGGCTGTGAAGACCGCGGCAAAAAAGCCAGCAGCCAAAAAGAAGGAAAAGAAATCCGCAGGGAAGATGCCTGCTCAAAAAAAGCCGAAAGCCGGCAGTCCCTCAAAGAAATCTCCTGTGAAAGCTGTAAAAAAGGCGCCGCCAAAACAGACGAAGAA
>RFJB01000015.1 GCA_003695045.1 Candidatus Woesearchaeota archaeon
AGGAATATAGAGTATTACGCCTCTCTTCTCAAGAAGAACGGCTTCAGGGTTTCAACAAAAATTCTGAGCATGCCTGCCGAATCTTCAGTGCCTGCTGCCGCAGGGGAATTCAGGGCGGACCTGATTGTTCTCGGCACTCACGGGCACAGGTGGCTCTCCGACCTTCTTTTCGGCTCCATGACAAGCAGGTTGAGGCACAATCTTGGCGTGCCCGTTCTTCTTGTGCAGAAGAAGCGCGCTTAGACGCTGTTCTTTTTGCTGTGGTCCCTGTGCGCGGGATGTTCGTGGCCCAGCAGGTGCCTGTTGTGCAACTCTCTTATGTGGTTGAGTTTGGTCTTTATCAGCGAGTTTATGTCCTTTGTTATGTCTTCAAGAAGCAGCGACACATGCTCGCCTCCCAGGAAGTGGGGCAGTATGACGTAGTCGGCGCCTTTTTCGTAGAGCAGCAGCGCGTCGTCCACCTGGTATGCTGTGACGAATATTATGACATCCTTGTTTGCGCGGCGCGCGTGTTTTATTATGTACTCCGAGACGTCCTCGTCCGGAACGGTGGATATTATCAGCTTGAGATTCTTCAGGTCTATCTGGCTCATTATTTCGGGGTTGCTTATGTCTCCGTAAATGCAGGGCACTCTCTCGTTTATGAGGTGCCTTATTATGTTGGGGTTGTAGTCCACTATGATGAACTCTTTCTGCATTGTCTGGAGCTTTCTGAATATGCTGTAGCCGGTTCTGTCAAGGCCTATGAGAAGAACGTCCAGCTTCCTCTTGGGTATGTACTCGAGATCCTCTCCTGTTTTTGATATTCTGTCGAGAAGGGAGAGCGGCTTTTCAAGGATGTTGTAGAGCTTGTGGGAGTACTTGAAAAGGTAGGAGGTTATGCTTATCGTTGTTATTGTCGTGATTACTGTGATGGCAAAAACCTTGTCGCCCACATGGCCTATGCTCATTCCTATTGCTATGAGGATTAGCGCGAACTCTGATGTCTGCGCAAGCGCCATTCCGGTTGCGAACGCGACTCTTTTCTTGTAACCTGTCAGGGAGGTGAGTACCATTATCAGGACGGGCTTTACGACGACGACAAGAAGGCCTATGAGAAAAAGGGCAGGGAGGGTTTCCTTTATCGCGGTCGGCGTCAGCTGCATTCCGAGCGCAACGAAGAACAGCGTTGCGAAAAAGTCCCTTATGCTCTTTACTTTTCCGACTATCTCAAAGCTGTACGGCAGGTTTGCTATTGCTATTCCCGCCGCGAACGCGCCGATGGCTATTGAGAAGTCCAGTACGGAGAACAGGAGCGCGAAGAGAAAGCAGGCGGTTATTGATGTTAGAAAGAGAAGCTCTGATGATTTCGCCGCAACCTTGAATACGAATGGGAAGATGTAGTGGCTTGCAGCCAGCACTATGAGCACAAGCAGTATTCCCTTGAGCAGGGCGAGGAAGAGCACGAAGCTGCTGAACGATGCGAGCGTCACAAGTGTTGACATGGCAAACACTGCCAGCACGTCCTGAACAAGAAGTATTCCCAGCACGATTCTTCCGTGCAGGGTGTCCAGTTCCCTTATGTCCGAGAGTATTTTGACTACTACCATTGTGCTGCTGAACGCAACGAGAAGCCCTATGTACACGGACTGGATGGGAGTCATGCCGACTGCTGCTCCTGCGAAGTACCCGACTATGAACATGACAAGGACTTCAACGAGCCCGCCGAGGGTTGCCGCCAGCCCCACCTCTTTGAGGCGTTTGAATTCTATTTCTATTCCGACGACAAACAGGAGGAACGCGATTCCTATTTCGGAGAGTGTCTGTATCACGTCCTGGTTTGTTATTACCTTGAATACAGGCCCCAGAAGAATTCCGGTGATGACATATGCGGGAATGATCGGCTGCTTTATAAGTTTTGCAAGAAAAGCTATCACTGTGGCTGTTATCATTATCAGCCCTATGTCGTAAAATATGCTTTCCACCGCCTCACCCGCTTTTAATCCTTTTTTCTTCTTATTTAAATATTGTGTTACTCTTGATGCGTTCTCATTTCGGGGTTAGTTGCGATGCGATTAATGCCGCTTTTTTCGCCACATCCGATGCCAGAAATCCGTAGCCCATCTCCTTGAAGCACTCGTCGCCTGCCTTTCCCGCAAGCCATGCTGCTGCGCATGCCGACTCAAACAGGCCGTTTCCAAGGCCGAGAAGCCCTGCAGCAAGCCCTGCCAGGACGTCTCCGGTTCCGCCCGCCGTCATGCCGGGGTTTCCCGTCATGTTCTTTTTCCACTTTTCCCTGCTGATTATGTAATCTTCGGGACCCTTCAAAAGGAGAACGTTGCTTCCTGCGTGTTTCATGATTGTTTTTATCCTTGCGGGTGTTAGTTTTCCTTTCCATTCCCTGCCGGTGCTTTTTTTCCACAGAACTGCAAATTCTCCCCGGTGCGGCGTGAGGACGGAGTTTTCCACCTCGTCCAGAGTTATCATTTTAAGCGCATCGGCGTCAATCACTTTGGGCTTTTTTCTTACGTCTTTGTGAAGGACAAGCTTCCTGATTGTCTCCTCTGTTTCTTTCTTCCTGCCGAGTCCGGGCCCGATTAGAAGCACGTCTGCCCAGCGCGACTCTTGCAGGAGTTTATCAAAGTGCTCTTTGCTTATTGTGTCGCCTTCCAGTTTCACGGTTATCAGTTCGGGCGTGAAGCTGTTTATCGCCCACGCCACCTTTTCCGGTGCGGCAACCTTCACGAGGTCTGTTCCGGCTCTCATTGCTGACAGGCCCATCACTGCAAGGATGGGCGCTCCTGCGAACTCTTTGCTGCCGCCTATCAGCAGCACTTTTCCGAAGTCGCCCTTTTTGGATTCCCTGTCCCTTCTTTTCAGGCATGCTTTCAGGTCGCCCGGTCCTGCGATGTGTTCAACGGCTTTGGGAATTCCTATCGGGGCAGTGATTATTCTGGGTTTGGGTTTTCTTTTTGCGATGACTTCCAGGCCCGGCTTTGAATCATGGAACGTTATTACCAGGTCTGCCTGCACATGCGTCTTTCCTGTTTTTCCCGTGTCAGGGTCTGTTCCTGTGGGAACATCCACAGCTGCTATTATGCAGTTCCTGCGGTTTTTTCTGTGCCTGTTCATCATTGCTACTGCTTCTTTCAGCGGGCCTTTCAGTGCGCGCTTTCCTCCCGTTCCGAGCAGGGCGTCTATGATTATGCTGTATTTTTCGTTTTTGAGAGCGTTTGCAAGCTCCGAGGTCTTTCTCAGAATGCGCACGCTGTCAGGGAGCTTCCGAAAGTTGTCTTCCGCCTCGGGGCTGAATTTCTTTTCGTCTCCGAGGAATGCAACTGTCACCTCTGTCTTTTCCCTCTCCGCAAGATACCTTGCGATGACGAATCCGTCGCCGCCGTTGTTGCCGTGGTATGCAA
>RFJB01000151.1 GCA_003695045.1 Candidatus Woesearchaeota archaeon
GACCAGAGGTTCAAGACAGCTGTCAGGGAATACCAGAAGATTTCAGCGAAATACGGCGAAGACAGAAAAAAGTTTAACGACATAAAGAAGAAAGTCAGAGAGGTCTGCAAAGAAGACCCCGAGAGTGAAGCGTGCAAGGAAGCCCAGGAAGAAGCGCTGAACAAGGCGAAGGAATTCCTGAGCAACGCAATAGATGTCCAGATTGTCTATCTCGAAAAACTGAAGTCAAGGATTGAGGCATCAGAGCTGCTCAGCGAAGAAGAGGTCCAGGAGATTCTCTCTGAGATTGACAACCTCATAAACACTCTTGAACAGCTCAAGGAAAAAGTTGCTGAAGCAGAAAACAAGGACGACATAAAGGCGATTGCTGAAGAGCTTAAGGACATCGCAAAGAAAGTGAAATACAGGGCTCAGGTGCATGCCGGCCGCATAATTAACGAGAAAGTCGGAGAAATAGTTGTGAGAAGCGAACAGCTGGAAAAGCGGCTCGACTGCGTCCTTGCCCAGATGGAAGGCCAGGGGATAGACACTGCAGCCATAGACCTGATGGTTGACGACTTCAGCAACAAGGTTCAGTCAGCCAGAGACAACTGGGAAACAGCCAAGAAGTATTTCAAGGAAGCCCAGAACCTCAAGGAAGCGTCAGATCCAAACTATGAGCAGGTCAGGCAGCTTGTAAATCTTGGCAAGGCAAGGGTCAAAGAGGCGCATGACGACCTCAAGGAAGCGCACAAACTCCTGAAGGAAATCCTGAAGGCAATCAGGAACGAAGGAGGAAGCATTACCTCCTGCTCTAACGAGGACTCAGAAGAAGTTGCAGTAATCTCTGACGACGAATCCTCAGATGATTCCGCTGTTGAGGAAGAAGAGGAAGAAACAGAGGTTGAGGTTGAGGACGAGTCGGAAGAAGAGACAGAAGAGGAAGTTGAAGTAGAGGAAGAGACAGAGGTTGAGGACGAGTCCGGCGACGACAATGAAACAGAAGTCAATGAAACGCAGGACGACTCCTCTGACGACTCCGGCGACGATTCCGCAGAGTCGGGTGAGGGCTCTGATGATTCGTCCGATGAGTCGGGAAGCGAAGCAAGCGACGACGAGAGCAACGAAGAGGAAGACGAAACGAACAGCTCTTCCGGCGACGGAAACGAAACAGGATAAAATCTGTTTTGGAGAGGCCTCCTCTCCATTTTTTTCTGTTTTTTTTCAAGAGTTCTTCCTGCTTAAGCGAAAAATATATAAATATCAGTATATTAAAACCTATACTAATATCTTCATTCGTTACAAAAAGAGGTGTGTTTGAATGAGAAAAAGAATAAACACAGCAGTCGTTCTTATCCTGATGTTTTCAGCGCTGATGCTTCTGACAGCATGCGGAAACACACAGGCGCCATCACAGAAACAGGACGCTTCAAAAGAATCGGCAGGCCAGGAAACAGGAGGCGATGCCTCCCAGCCATCGGCACAGCCGTCTCAAGAGCCGGCTGAAGCAGCCCCCCAGGAAACCTCGGACGAAGGCGCTGTTGAAGCATCAATCGACGAGGTAAGCACTCTTGACGAGGAGCTTGACACAGCAGAGCTTGACTCGCTTGACCAGGACCTTGAAGGGCTTGACTGGTAAGTCCCCCGGGCGTTTCTTTTTTCATTCCTTTTCCGAATTCTTTAAATAAACAACATCTTTCTCACTAAGAGCATGGCAACGCCGCTTGTTCTTGACGGCTCATCAGGAGGAGGACAGATACTGAGGTACGCGCTAGCGTTCAGCACCCTCACGGGCCAGCCCTTCATTCTGAAAAACATCCGCGCATCACGCCCGAATCCCGGCCTGCAGCCCCAGCATCTTGCTTCGATAAACGCCATGGTTGACTGGACAGGCGCGGCATGCGAAGGGGCAGAAATCGGCTCTTCAGAAATCTTCTTCCAGCCCGGCATTCCGAAAAGCGGGACCTTCACCATAGACATAAAAACAGCAGGCTCAGTGACCCTCCTGATGCAATCTCTCCTCCTGCCAGCCGTATTCGGAGAAGGGCATGTGCGCTTCATCGTCAGAGGAGGCACCGATGTTCAGTGGTCGATGCCGTGGGACTATTTCGCGAAGGTTGTAATTCCCCACTACACGCGGCTGGCAGAGATAGACCTCTCGCTCATAAAGAGGGGATATTACCCAAGGGGAGGGGGCGAAGCCGCAGTCAGAATCACCCCGAAATACCCGGGGGTTGCAGGCACCACACCGAATGAGATTGCGGCAGTCCTGTCTGACCTGAGACGAAACCCTCTCGATATTTCTGAGCAGGGCATTCTCCACATAATCAGGGGGATAAGCCACGCGAGTGCCGACCTTCAACAGAGGCAGGTTGCGGAAAGGCAGGCAAGAGCAGCGTCGCATCTCCTTCTCAAATACCTGGACAGAAAGTCCGCGGTCCCTGTCAGGGTGGAAGCCACATACCAGGAAACACTCTCAACCGGCTCGGGCATAACCCTCTGGGCGTCCTTCTCAGACAGCCCCGACGACATAAACCTGGCAAACCCGGTTGTGCTGGGAGCAGACACCCTTGGCAGAAGAGACCTGTCTGCAGAACAGGTCGGCGAAGCGGCCGCTTCAAAACTCATTGATTCCCTTGAGTCGCTCGCGCCCGTAGATGTCAATCTTGCGGACAATCTCGTGCCTTTGCTTTCTGTCTTCGGAGGAAGAATAAGAGTTCAGGCAGTCAGCAGCCACACAGCGCTTTGCCTGTCTCTCGCACAGGAATTCCTTGATTTCACAGGGATAAAAATAAGGTCGGAAGGCAACCTTCTTATCGGCGGCTTCAGTCCCTGAGGTAATCTTCAAGGAGCCCGAAACTGTAATTCCTGCTTTTCGCTATCGCGATTATTCGTGGAAGCGCCTCAATCATCTCGCTTCTGTTTCCCGGACCGTCATGAAGCACTATGATGCTCCCGGGCTTGATCTTTTCTTCAACCTTGGAGATTATCTCATCAGCACCTCTCTTGTAATCATACGGAAAAACATTCCACATTACGACAGTAAGATTGTTCTCTTCTGCTTCCAGAGCAACAAAAGGCGTCATGAAACCATGAGGAGGCCTGAACAGCGACACCTTGCTGCCGGCAATATTCTCTGTCAGCATCTTTGAGAGCACAATCTCCTCTGAAGCATTCTTCCAGAGCCACGGGTGCGTCATGCTGTGCACTCCCAGACCATGGCCTTCTTTCAGAATGGCTCTTACCGCATCAGGATGCGTCGCTGCCTGCTTTCCAACAACAAAGAAAGTCGCTTTCACGCCGTTCTCTCTCAGAATGTCAAGAACGGCGCGCGTGTTTTCGCTGGGTCCGTCGTCAAAAGTGAGAAACAGCACCTTGTCCTTAGTGTCCACATGCCAGACAACCCTTCCGAAAGCGCCCGCATACGCAGCAATCTCAAAGCCCGCAATAATCGCGAGCAACGCAAAAACCGCGGCAAGCAACGCCCACGCTCTCATACCTCTTCCCATGCAGAATATTTTGCGAAACACATATATTAGATTTGTTCAACCAACAGCACACATGGCAAATCATGCCGGCAATGAAAGAAGCAGAAGCCACATAAGAATATCTCTTGTTGCGCTCCTTTCAAACATACTCCTCTCTGCTGTAAAACTCTACGCAGGAATCATAACGGGAAGCCTTGCAATTCTCTCTGACGCTCTCAATTCTGTTACAGACATACTCTCTTCTCTTTCAGTGTTCCTTGCCTTGAGAGTGGCTTCCAAAAAGCCCGACAAGACCCACCATTACGGGCATTACACTGCCGAACCTCTGGCAGGCCTGATTGTCTCGATATTTGCCGGGGTGGTGGGTTTTGAGGTAATAAAATCAGGAATAATCTTCATCCTGGAAAAAGATATTGTGCACTATTCCTTTGTCGGTCTTGCAGCCATGATATTCTCAGTTGTTCTCAAAGGGGCCGTTCTTCTTCTTGTGAGATACTCCCCCGGCAGAAAGGAAAGCCCTTCCCTTGAAGCTCTCTCGGTTGATTACCGCAACGACATTCTTATAACGCTTTTTGCCCTGGGAGGATACCTCAGCGGCTCTCTCATTTCCCCTCTTATTGATTTCTTTTCTGCCATGCTTCTCGGCCTGTTTATACTCTACTCTGCCTTTGACATAGGAAGAAAGAATGTCATGTTTCTCATGGGCAGCAGTCCGCCCGCAAAGGTTCTGAACGAGATAGGGGATGCAGCGCGCTCTGTCAAAGGAGTCGACGCTACAAACGACATATTCGGGCACTACTTCGGAAACAAGGTTCATGCGGAAGTGCAC
>RFJB01000152.1 GCA_003695045.1 Candidatus Woesearchaeota archaeon
GGTATCCTTGTGGCGCAGTAGGGGCAGAAATGGTACGGGCTTGCCCTCTGTCCGGAAACGAGCCGGTGGGCGTGCTGTCCTGCTGCGTGTGCAGCATGGTGAATCCCGAAATTTCTCTTAACATGCGCTCTGCTCTGAAGGTGCTTTCTCTGAAGGGCTCTTCTTCTTTCTTCTTCATGGCCGAATGTTTTTATCACGCCGTAGACGAACGCTCCAAGCCCTGCAATTACGAAAAGAACAAATCTGTACGACTCAGTCATGTAATTTATTATCAAAGACGCTGTGGCAACCACTGCGCCGACTATCATGTAAGCCGCTCCCGGCAGCTCTCCGCGGTGTGTTGCTCTTGCCCTGATTTCATGAGTGTTCTGTTGCATTTTTTGCCACCAATTTTTTTGTCCCGCCCAGATAAGGCCATAACGCCTCAGGTATGTCCACTGTTCCGTCCTTATTCTGGAAATTCTCCAGAATTCCGACCAGCACTCGGGATGTTGCTATTGCTGTGCTGTTGAGCGTGTGAAGGAAATCCCTGTTTTTCCCGTCCGTCCACCTTATGTTAAGCCGTCTTGCCTGGTAATCCGTGCAGTTGGAGCACGAAACTGCTTCCCGGTACTTTTCCTGCGCGGGCATCCATATTTCAAGGTCATATTTCTTTGCCGCTACTGTTCCTATGTCTCCTGTGCATATGTTTACTACACGATAAGGCAGTCCAAGCTCCTGGAATATTTCCTCCGCGTTTTGCAGCAGCTCCTCATGATACTTCCATGAGTCCTCCGGCTTGCAGAATATGAACTGCTCTATCTTGTTGAAGTGGTGCACTCTGAATATGCCCTTGGTGTCTTTGCCATGGCTCCCTGCTTCCTTTCTGTAGCAGGGGCTTATTCCGGCATACTTGAGCGGCAGATTCTTCTCGTTTATTGTCTGGCCCATATGCAGGGCTGCAAGCGGATGCTCAGAAGTTGCTATCATGTACAGGTCTTCGCCCTCTATTTTGTAAAGCACGTCTTCAAAGTCGTCAAGAGATGTCACGCCTTCGTACGGCTCTCTTCTCAGCATGTGGGGGGGCGCGACAGTGGTGTAGCCCTTTTTTGCCAGCTTCTCAAGCGCGAACTGCTGCAATGCCAGCTCCACTCTCACTATGTCGCCCATAAGGTAGTAGAATCTTGCCCCGGCAACCTTTGCTGCCTGCTGGAAGTCGGCCATTCCGAGCTGTTCAAGGAGGTCGGGATGAGAAACAACACTGAACTCGTGTTTGGTCTTCTTCCCCCACTCTTTTACGACTTCATTGTCTTCCTCGTCTTCTCCTTCCGGAACGCTTTCATGCAGCAGATTAGGGAGACGCATCAGGATTTTTCTGAGTTCATTTCTCATTCGTTCAGATTCATTCTCCACTTCTTCTATTCTCTTCGGTATTTCTTTCGCTTCCGCCATGAGCTTCTCGACTTCCCCGCTGCTTCCGCCTTCTCTTTTCAGTTTCGCAATCTCTTTGCTTACCGCGTTTCTCCGCGCTCTCAGCTTTTCACGCTCCATATTCTTCCGGCGCCATTCGCTGTCCAGCTCTATTGCGCGGTCGAGCATCTTTTCGTACTCGGGATTCTTTCTCCTTTTGAGGTTCTCCCTTACCAGCTCCGGATTGGTTCGGATGAGTTTTATGTCCAGCATGATGCCACCTTTATTCTTTCAGCTTAATTTCGACTTCGTCTCCGAATGTTATTGCATCTGCAAGTATTTTTCCTATTTTATTCTTTCTCTGCACTTTTATAACTCCTTTTTTTCCGACAGCGACAGTCATGACATAATCTCCGTTGTGGAGGATGTCCACATTCCTGTTTGCCAGCTCGGGATTGAGGTAAAAGACCACGCTGTTTTTTGATATTTTTGTGTCAAATGATAGCGTTTTGGACGAGCTGCCGGATGCCTTCCTCTTTGCGTCCTTTGGCATCTCTTTGACTTCAATGCTCAGTCCGAGTTCCCTCTCAAGTTCTGAAACCCTTTTTCCCTGCTTTCCGATTATCTTTGACATTTCGCTTTTGGGAGCGTACACTATGCACTTGTTGTCCGAAACGAGTTCAGCATACGCATCAGGAGAGATTTCCCTTATTCTTTCGGTTATCCCCTGCGAGGCAAGCTTGTGGATCGGCTTTTCTGTTTTTGCTCCGACGGGAACCACAACGGTTTCCTCGCCGTAGGAGTATAATTCGTATTCCATGCGCTGGCTTTCAAAGTCGCTTACCACGACAACAGGCCTTGCGAGGTCGGCTTCCGTCATTCCTTCCGGAACCTTTACTGTCATTTTCAAACCGAGCGTTTTTTGAGGCACACCGTCTTTTATGAATATTACAGTGTCCACAACCTGGGGAATGACTCCGAGTTCTATCCTGCCTACAAATCTCTGTATTGCGTCTATCGGTGTTGTGGCGTGCATCACGCCCACCATTCCCACTCCCGACAATCTCATATCTGCGAACAGCCGGAAGTCCTCTGTGTTTCTCATTTCGTCAAATATGGTGTAGTCGGGTCTTGAAAGCAGAAGTATGTCGTGGACCTCTTCCGGCGAGCCGTGGCTTATTGCGTACTGGGTTATTGATTCCGGCAGAACAAGGTCCCTTGGCGCTTCAACCGTCTTGACTATCTTGCCTGTTGATGCGTAGTGTTCGCAGAGCGCCTGTGCAAAGGTTGACTTTCCGTGTCCCGGGGCTCCTGCTATGAGGATTCCCTCCGCCTGCTCTGCAATCCTTTTCATAAGCTTCTCTGAAAGTTTATAATCCTCAAGGCTGAGCCGCTTTACAGGCCTTACTGCCGTGATTTCCCAGCCGTCCGAAAAGGGCGGCTTTGTGATTACTATTCTGTAATTTCCCAGCTGGATTATTGTGGAGCCGGGCCTTTCTATTTCTATGAATCCGTCAGTTCGTATATTCGCTTCCTCTATTATTTCCCTTGCTATTGACTGGACATCCTCCCTTTTAAGCGTCTTTTCAGTTACCTTTTCAAAAGTCCAGCTTCCGGGTCGTCCCTTTTTTGCGATGGGCTCCATGTTCTCTCTAAGATGCACCGACATTGTTGTTTCGTCAAAGAACGAGTCCAGTTTGAGTTTCTTCTTTTTTGAGACCAGCTCTTCAAATATTACCCTGACACCCTTTGCTTTTGCTATTTCTGCCTGCACCCTGTCTGCAGTGTACAGAACAGCGTCTGATTCGTATGCAAGGTCTCTTATCAGGGAATCTATCTCTCCGAGTTTGGCTTTCTGAATTTCGTGGATGCTGGGTTTTCGTCCTGCAAACTCAACCTCTATTCCGATGTCTTCTGCTATGCTTCTTATTCTCTTTATCTCTTCTATTCCCAGAAAGCCGATTGCCTTGTTTTCGTTCGCCTGGTGTTCAAGTTCGCTTATTGCCGCTTCGTGAATCAGAACCTTCTCTGCGGTTATCTTCCCTTTCTTGAGCTTCTCCGAAAGGAGTCCTTCAATGATTATTGATGTGTCTGGAACTATTGTTTCAACGGTCTCGTTCTGGATATCCTGTTTTTTCATTGGTTCATCCCTCTTTTAGCGTTCCGCTCTTATTGCATTGTCATTAATTGGATTCCCTTAATTTTTCATCAGATTTTGTTACCATAACTCTCTTTTGTTCTTCTTGCCAAGGATGATTGTGCTCACTATTATAAAGATAACTAAGCTTACGACAAGGGTCTGCCAGTTTAGCAGGTTTTTCCCGAGTGTGATTGCTTCGTTTCCAGTGCTTTTCACAATTTCATCTGCAAAGTCAATTATCCTGTTTGTCAGGGATGCGTCTGTCCTGTTTATGAAGAACTCTCTTCTGGTCTGGTATGTTTCGCCGTTAAGCCCCTCGTAAGTTGCCAGGATGACGAACTTGTTTTCTTTTCTTGCCAGCACGCTTCCCTCTATGTTGATTATGAACTTTTTGTCTCTTTCAAGCTCTTTTATGTTCCATGTTTTTTTGTTCGGCCCCTGCAGAAGTTCCACTTTCAGGTTTCGCGGAATTCCTTTTGATTCTTTTTTCAGGGAGAATTCAACCGAGAACTTTTCCGAGCCGTTGACTTCACGGGGGTAGGTCACGTTTTCAATTTTTAGCGACGGCTTTTCCTCCAGGCTCACAGTCAGGTACTCCGTTTTGCTCACAAGTTCGTTTGATGCTTTAATTCTTATCTCTTTCTTGCCCGTTTCCTCCTCCGGGAAGTGCTTTTGAAACACAACTTCTGTTTGCTGCGCTATTCCGAGATTGACTTCCTTGCATTCTTCTCCGCTGCACACCTCAAGCCCTTCAACACTTCTTGTTCCTGTGTTCTCGATTGTGCAGGTCACGTTAGTGCTTGAGTTGGGATATATGCTTTCCGGCTCTGCTTCACACGTCATTTCTATGCTGTCTGAGTAAACCTTCTCTTCTTCTTCCTGAAGGTCTTCAATCACTTTTTCTATGTCTTCCCTGCTGTATACCGCTTCTCCTTCCGCGGCTTTGAAAGTAGCGTAGGCGCTCGCGTTGCGGGCGCTGAAAACTCCTGTCTTGAAGGTGTATATGAAGTTGGAATCAAGCTCATCCGAGACATGAAGCAGCCACATCACGTCCTTTTCAGAATTGGGCTCGAGAAGCACATGCTTCTTGCTTTCTCCAATTATTTCAAGCCCGTTTGTCTGGCTTATCTGCAATCTTGTCGGAACATAATAGTCGTTTTCGTTTCTGATTTTTGCGATGAGAAGATTGTATGAGCCGAATCCTGTTTTGTCCTTGAGCATTTCTGCCTGAATACTGACAAGCGGCTTTACGTTCTCCCCTTCTCCCATCACTTCTGTCTTTATGTCCAGCGGCTCGGTTTCAAGCTTCACAAGGTATCCCTCCCATTCATACCTTGTTGATGTGTCTCCCGGATCCAGTGATGTCTTAAGCTTCACATGCGTAGCGTCAACATATCCCAGCTCTCCGTAGGTAAAGTCAAAGGGCACCCAGCCGTACTCAGGGAAGTAAACTTCTGCCCATGCGTGCGGCCCGAACCCCTGTATGACGTCAAGGTTGGAGTATGCCACTCCGGAAACATATCTGGCAGGTATGCCGACCGCTCTGGCAAGGGCTATGAACAGCGTGGAATACTCGTCGCACACGCCCTTTCTGTTTTCCAGTATCCAGGATGCGCTTTCCACTCTGTTGCTTACCGTAATGTCGTATTTCAGGTTGTTCATTATCCAGTCGGCGATGCTGAAGACCGCCTTGAACAGGTCGTCCTTTCCTTCAGTGAGTTCTGATGCAAGTTCGACTATGGCCGGGTCTGATATGTCTATGTTCTCCGTTTCTTTCAGGTATTTTTTCACGCTCTGGGGGATGTCGCTTTTTGCTACCGGAAAAGGCACTTTGCTGTTTACTCTGTGAAGAAAGTGTTTTGTTTTCACAGTTGCGTCAACTTTGAATGCGAGTTTTCCCATCTCCGGATTTGTCCATCTGAAGATGTATCCGTCCTTTGACTCTGCCGGCGCCGGCTGGATGTCGATTCTTTCCACGTGCTGGTTCAGGTCGTCTTTGGGCATGAAGCTGAGGTTTGCCTGGACATAGTTTATGTAGCTCTTCTCTCCGAGAGAAACCAGTTTCATTTCAGCTCCCAGCTGAACTCTCAGCTTTGCGCTGTCAAGGTAAAGGTATTTCTCCTCGCTTGCCGCGGCGCTTGAGAACACCAGTGCTGCCACAAGTGCGAAAAGCAGTGCGCGTTTCAGATTCTTCCGAGAGTTTATACTCATCTTGCCCTCTTTTTTTCGGGTTTTATTTTTGACTTCCCGCCTTCTCGTGCAGGCGTTTTCTCTTCTCGGTTTTCTTTTATGGGAGTTCAGTTGATTCAGTTTGTCTTCTCTGTTGCTTTCTTCTCTTTCGCGTTTCTTCTCTTTTAACTAATCTGTTCTCTTTCAACTACTCTGAATTTAATTTATAAACCTTTGCTCTTAAAGAGCCGGTGTGTCTTTCATATTATTCGCCTGGTTGTCAGTTTATCCTGTTAGTCATGCTGGCTGGCGCTTGTTCGCGACTTTCAGGAGGGAAAAATACGCCACAACATTTATAAAGGGGGTGTTTATCCGGGATTGCGCAGGAGACATCGAGAAGCATCATAAGATGCTACGAGTGCTGCGCATTCAATGCCGCGGTCGCATAGCCTGGCCATTGCGGAGGATTGCTAAGGGCTGGAAGTCCTTGCGGAGCCCTGCTTGGCCTTGCAAACATCCTCTGTCCTTCGGGACACGTGGGTTCAAATCCCACCCGCGGCGTTCTTTTTCATTCTGTTTCAATCCAGTGCTGTTTTGACTGGGTTTGCCTTTCTCTCTCTTCTTGTTATCTGTCCCTTCTTGTCTTTTGCCGCTCTGCGGAGCCGGTCGAGCCTCTGCAAAGCGGAGACGCCTCTTTCGCGGCTGGATTGGAAGTTGATCAGCATTAAGAAACAGAACCTTCTGAAATAGAACATCAGGAAATATGAAACAGAACATTAGGAAACAGAAAAGAGGGATAAAAAGAGGAAATTTATAAATGACCGCTTTCATTTGTTAGATTGTTGTTGAGTTATTGTTGGGTTAACTGGCTGTTGAAGTTCCGTTTATTGGCTCGTTTCAAAAAGAGGTGTTTTGATTGGATGCCCTGTTTTATCTTACTCATCTTTCGATAATCCTTCTTATAGGTCTGGTGTGCACTCTGCTCTCGAGCCGTTTGAAGATATCCAGCATTTTTCTCCTGCTCATTGCAGGGCTCCTCCTTTCTATGATACGCTACAGGGGCGAGCAGCTTATCTCGTTTCCTCTGCCGTTTTTGACCTCGCTGGCTGTTTTAACGCTGGTTATTATCGTGTTTGACGGAAGCTCGCGCCTCAGCATAAAAGAATTTGACAAGCTTTCCCTGTCTGCCCTCCGTCTTACGCTGATTTTTCTTGTTCTCAACGTCCTGTTCCTTCCGTTTGCAGTGCACCTTCTTTTTTCCGGAGTAAGCATTCTTCTTTCCGTTGTCTTTGCCATTGCTGTTTCCGGAACTTCTCCTGATGCGGTTCTGGACATTTTGAAGGACAGGTCGAGCCACATTATCAATCTCTTGAAGATTGAGAGCATACTCAACACGCCGATTACTGTTCTGCTTCCTTTCATTGTTCTGGACTTTGCTCACGACCTTTCTCTTATGGATGGTTCCTCTTCAGCGTTGGACAGCGTTTTTTCAAATATTGTGCCTTTTTTGAACCAGTTGATAGCGGGGATAGGCGCCGGAGTTCTGGTGGGCGTCATAGTATTCAAGATAATCAGAAAGATTTCTTCCGACCAGTTCTTTCCGCTTGTTATTCTCACTTCAGCGCTTCTGACTTATGTCCTGGCAGAGAATCTTGGCGGGAGCGGGGTTCTCGGCGTTGCTGTTCAGGGGATTCTTTTCGGAAGCGCATCTTCATCGGAGAATTCATTCTTCAGGGACTTTTCTCATCTCTTTTCTACTCTTCTCGAGATTCTTGTTTTCGTTCTTCTTGGAATAGTCATCTCCTTTAATTTCTCTCTTATGTTTTTTCTCAAGTCGGTGGCTCTTTTTGCACTCTACCTTCTTCTGAGGTTGGTGTCCGTCCAGTTTGCATTCGGCTCCTCTCATTCCGTGTTTGAGAAATTCTTCCTTGTTCTGAATGTTCCAAAGGGAATTGCTCTCGCCGTTGTGACGTTTGCCCTTTCAACCGACTCCCTGGTTGCGGGAAGCGAGGTGCTGAACCTTATCGTGGCTTTCATGCTTTACAGCATTTTCATATCCATTCTTGTAAGCCGTTACTCTTCTTTTTTTCTTAACCGCAGGGAGGGCCAGCACCAGAGCGTTAAGCCGCAGAAGCACTGAAAAGCCGGTTATCCTTGTCGATTCTTCAATCTTTTCTGTTTGTCTGTCTGTTTTCTGTTTGTCCGTCTGCATGCTATGCCTGGATGCTCTGCGCTATGAGCTGTTTTTGTTGTCCCGGTTGTTTTTGATGTCCCGGACGTTTTTAATATGCCTGCCGAAGCCCGTGAAACACTGAACATGCAAAATCATTGAACCTGCAAGAACATTGCAGAACATTGCGAAACCTTTATAAATGGACTTCTTCTACCCAGTCAGATTCACATGACTGCCAAGAGATATGTCCTGCTTGATACGAACTTTCTGCTCATTCCGGGCAGGTTCGGCGTGGACATATTTGCTGAGATTGACGCTATCTGTGATTTTCCCTACCGTCTCTGCCTTTTAAAGGGCTCTCTTCGCGAGCTGGAGGCCATCGCTTCGGGCGCTGGAAGCCGGAAGCAGTCGGGGAGGGACAGAAGCGCGGCATCTCTCGGCTTGGAACTGCTAAAATCAAAAAATTTAACAATAATTGACGATTCGCCGGCTGAGGGCTTTGACGCCTCGGCAAGCGTTGACGATCGAATACTGCTCTTCGCTTTGAAGCGCGGTGCGATAGTCGCCACCCAGGATGGTGCGTTGAAGCGCCGTCTCCGGGAAGCAGGAATTCCCGTGATTGTGCTGCGGCAGTTGTCGCATCTCGCGCTGGAGGGCTTCGTTTAGAGCAGGAAACACGGCATGGGCAGATCACGGGAATTGAATTGAACAAGGAATAATCAAACAGGGAGTAAAAACGGTATAAAAACTGGATAAAACTGGATAAAGGTGGTTTGATGTTTTACAAAGTTCATCTGAAGGACCACATCAGGGTGCCGCCGTCCGATTTCGGCGAAGACCTCGATGCAGCTGTCATAAAAGCAATAAAGCACAAGTTTGAGGGCTACATATCGCCCGAACTCGGCATAGTCGTAGACGTTTCCGGCGTTGAAAACATAAAGGACGGCGTTGTCATTCCCGGAGACGGCGCTTCCTACTATGAGACAGAATTTTCATTGATTGTTTTCAGGCCTGAAATGCAGGAAGTGGTCATAGGAAAAATAAGGGACATCGCCGATTTCGGCGCTTTCATAAATCTCGGTCCGATTGAGGGAATGATTCACATCTCTCAGACGATGGACGACTTTGTCTCCTTTGCCAAGGACAAGGTTCTTACGGGAAAGGAATCCAAAAGGTCTCTTAAAGTGGGGGATGTGTGCAGGGCGAGGATTATTGCCATATCCTACAAGGACATCTCCAATCCAAAGCTTGGTCTCACCATGAGACAAAAGGGCCTTGGAAAGCTTGAGTGGATTGAGGAAGACGCCAAGGCCGCTAAGGAAAAAGAATCAGATGGTGCTAAAAAATGAGCAGGAAAGTGTGCAAGTCATGCAAGATCTTCGTGGAAGGGGCAGCATGCCCCATTTGCAAGGGCAATCAGTTCACTACAAATTGGAAGGGTCGGCTGTTCATTCTTGATCCGAACAAGTCGATGATTGCCCAGAAAATAAACGCCAAACATGCTGGCGAATATGCAATAAAGGTGCGTTAATATGAAAGTGAAGATTGAAGAAAATGTTGAGGTTCCTCTTCTTTCAAGGAAGAACATCAGAGCCAAGATTGAGTTTGAAGGGCCAACGCCTTCGAGAAGAGAGGTTATTGAGGCGCTTGCGTCCGAGCTTGGAGCGAAGCAGGAACTGCTTGTGCTTCACAAGATTGACACCCAGTTCGGCTCTCCCGAGGCAGTCGTTTTTGCCCGGCTTTACGATTCTGAAGATGCTGTAAAGGAGTTCGAGCCGGAGCACATCCTCAAGAGAGTTCCTGCTCCCAAGCAGGAAGAGGCGCAGGAGGAAGCTCAAGCCGAGAAAAAGGAGGGCGCAGAAGGCGCTGAATCGGAAGGAGAGCAGTCGCCTGAGGGTGCCTCTGAAAGTTCAGGCGGGGATTCTTCTGGTGATTCTGCTGCGGATAAGGAGCAGAAGAGCGACGGTGCAGGTTCAGATGCAGAAGCCCCTGAGAAGGCGGGTGATGAGTGATGGCAGGAAAATCCAAGAGCGACAAGAAGCACGTCACGAGCAAGGTCTGGCAGAACTATGAGGTTAAGGGCGATTCCCTTTCAAGAAAGAATGTTGTCTGTCCGAAGTGCGGCTCGGGAGTTTTCATGGCTGAGCATTCGAACAGGCGAACCTGCGGCAGGTGCCATTACACCGAGTTCAAAGGCAAGCAGTAACTGCTGCTCAGCCAGCTGCTTCTTTTATGAGATTATTTTTTTATGAATTTCTTTCCTGTTTGTTCTCCCTTTGAGCCGGAGGGCTCATACTGAATATTTATATACCGGAATTATTTTATTCTGCCCCATGGTTCTTTCAAAGAAGAAGGAATTGTCTGTGTTTTTCATTATAGTGCTTGTCGGCATTGCGGCAACCCTTTACTTCTCGTCTTACTCTCCTGCGGGCTCATCGGGAGGGGTCCAGGAAAAGGGGGTTGTCACGAGCGAAATCCGGAAAATCCAGCAGAAGGAATCCTCCCTTACTTTTGAAGAGAGCCGGAAGCTGGCAGAGTTCCTGCTGAGTTCCGCGCCCACTTTTTTCTATGACGGCATCCCGTCGACTCTTTCTTACATTGGAAGCATTAACGGTTCGTGCTCTTCCTGCTGGAATCATTCCTTTTCATTCCTCTCACAGCATCCGGGATACGGGCCGGTGGAGAACAGGGGGTCTGCGGCAATTCTTAACTTTACTTCTGCCCACCGGGCTGTTGTCGTGATGGAGGACAAGTCCGCGAAGATGATAATCATTGATGATGTCTGGGACGATGTCTCCCGCCGTTTCATTGAGTAGGAATTAAGAAGGCGCATCTCAGGCCCGGATATTGATAAAGAAAGAAGAAAGGAGAAAGAGGGTGGGCCTCTTTCCCCGTTTCTCTTTTGTGGGGTCGCGCAAGGGCAGTGGGTGTCATGCTTTAGTCCTTTGAGAACTTGTTCATGAGATATTGAAAGTCGCTTTCCTCCTGCTTGATGTCTCTTGAAGTGTATCTTCTGCTGGTCTCAAATCCAAAGCCGAAATGGTAAAGTTCGCCTGCGAGTATCCTGTTGTATCCGGATTTTTTGAATTTCACAGGACATCGCCTCCTTTTTCGTCAGAATACGCTCTCATCTCCGCTTTGCTCGGCACCTTCCGGAACCTTTCCCAGTGCTCAACTCTGGCAAGCTTCATTTCAAGCTCGGCGCTTATCTCGGCAGGGCTTCTCATCTTGACCACCTCCTACCTCTTTTAGGCGGCTTTTTATAAATCGCTTGCCAAGCTGAGTTCCAGAGGTTTATTGCATAACATTTTTATACCCCCTCCGGGGAGAATGAGAAAACCCTAAATCTGTTCTGCGTAGTCGATTATCATGAGGTCTGTGAGAAGCTCCACAGGCGCCCTGTCATCGGTAAACACCGGACCCTTCTGGTCGTGTTCCACCCTTTCAATGCTGTGCTCTGCATACCTCACGAGTTTTTTTACTTCGATTTCCGCCGGGTCCGCATCTGAAAGCCCTGCTTTCGCATTGCCGTTCATTCCTATCACAATATGGTTGAATGTGTTGGGAACATCAACTGAATAGACCGTGCCGTAAACAGAAGCCATTGTGTTGGTTATGCTTTTGTACAACCTTGAGTTTTTGTCTGTGGCTCCTATGTTGATTGCTGTCACGCCGTTTTCTGAAAGCTTGTTCTTTGTAAGCTCAAAGAATTCTCTCGTTGCAAGATGGAACGGGATGTACGGCTGCCTGTAAGCGTCAATGATGATGTAATCGTACTTCTTTTCGGTGCTTTCAAGGAAAGTCCTTCCGTCAGAAATGTATATCCTGACTTTCTGGCTCCCGAGCCCCATGTATTCTCTCGCGGTTTCTATTATCTGCCGGTCAATCTCTACGCCGTCTATGCTTATTTCGGGATAAAAATGATTGTACTGCCTGCTTATCGTTCCGCCTGCAAGGCCTATTATGAGCATGCTTTCATTTGTCCTGTTTCTTCCCTCTTTCAGGTGCGGAAGAATGAGGAAGTAGTCCCAGACGCTTCCGGTGAGAATCGCTTTCTCATTGTACTGGGAGTGAAAAGCGTTGCCTTCGTTCAGTTTCAGGTAGGTGCTGCCTCCTTCCCTGATTATCTGTATGTAATTATATGCCGACTCGTCTTCAAAGACAAGGCCGGGCTCTGCCTTTATTGCGGGGTTCACGGCAAGAAGAATCAGAAGCGCTGCTGCCGCCGCGGTTTTCTTTCTGCTTTTCATCCCTGTTGCGGAGGCAATCATCAGTGCGAATCCGAACAGAACAAAGGTGTTTTTTGTTCCTATTAGCGGTATTGTGAGAAGCGCAGGTATGAATGTTCCTATTATGCTTCCTGCAGTTCCTATTGCGTAAATTCTTCCCGATACGCTCCCCACCTCTTTGAGGTTTCTTGATTTTATTCTTATTGCGAGGGGGCTTATCATTCCAAGGGCTGCCATCGGAAGAGAGATTATTGCCACGCTGAAGACAAGCCAGGAGTAGAACGCGGGAACTGAAGCCAGTTCTATTGCGCGTATCGCCTGTTTCATCACAGGCCTTATCATGAAGGGCAGAATTGCGAAGTATGCTCCTGTCCAGAAGGTTATTGAAGCCATGACTTTGACGTGGGGATTCTTGTCTGCTATCCTTCCGCCTGCATAGTAGCCGGCTGTCAGAAAGAGCATGATTATTCCGATAAGATTTGTCCAGACAAAGAGTGATGTTCCGAAGTAGGGCGCTATAAGGCGCGAGGCAGCCATTTCGCCGCTCATCACGCTCATTCCGCCTAAGAATACGATCAGCTCGACATATCGCGATCCGGGCTTATTCATCTTTTTCTGGAGCTTCCTTCTCGTTTTGTTTCCCTGTTTCCTTTTCAAGCTCCATCTTCTGGAATATGAGCAGGTCCTCGGTGGTAAGCTTCTCGCCCTTTTTTATCTTCTCCTGAACTTCTGCTTTTTTGTCTTCCAGCTTTTTGAGGACTGCCTCTTTGTTCTTCTTCTTTATTCCCTCTGAAACAACGCTGGCTTCCTTGTTGAGTTGGTTGAGCTGGCTGAGTTTTTCTTTCAGCTGCCTGTTCACTTCCGAGAACTTGTTTTTGAACTCTATAAATTTCTTGTAGCGCTCCTCTTCCTCTTTTCTGAGCTCGTCAACCTTATTGGAGAGTTCGAGCATTCTTTCATGCTCTTCCTGCGACTTGGCTGCTTTCTCCTGAATGCTTTTGTGTATCTTTTCCGCCTTTTTCTTCAGGGAGTCGATTTCTTTGGACACTGCATGCGCCTTTTCTGAAACTTCAAGAATGTCCTTTGCGCTTTCGAGTTCTTTCTTCTTGTCTTTGATTATCTTCATTATTTTCTGTTCCTGCTCGAAAGGCATCACGCTGGTTTCTATCTTTTTTTCAAGCGCTTCTATCTCTCTTTTCAGGCGAGTGGGATTGATGTCAATCTTCCTGTCCTTTCCGGCCTTTTCCCTCTCGGCGTTCAGCTTTTTTATTTCTTCAATCCTCTTCTTTATCTCTGTGTTAATCTTGCTTCTCTCTTCTTTTTCTTTTTTGACCTGGTCTGTAAGTTCGTTCCGCTTCTTTTTGGCATTCTTTATTTCTTCTATAAGTCCCTGTATCTGAGAGCTTACCTCTTCTTTCTTCTTGTACCACTTCTCTTTCTCTGCGTCAAGCTCGTTGAGGTTCTCTCTCAGCTTAGAAATCTCATCGCGAAGTGCTCTGAGCTTTGCTACGACTTCCTTCTTGTCCTTAGAAGCGTTCTGGTCTTCCTTTTGGGATTCTCCATCCATCCTGTTGAACACCACTTGTCCAGCTTTAAAAAATCAGGGCTTCCGGCTCCGCTCCTGCGAAGCCGGCGATTCCTTTCAAAATACAAATTTTGTATTCTTTAACCGAAGAGGGCTCCGAGTCCTGCTGCCGCCTGCTCTTCGCTCACTTCTTCCTTCTTCTCTTCCTTCTTTTCTTCTTTCTTCTCTTCGGAAGAGCCGCTTTCAGCTGCAGGCGCGGCTGCTGCAGCGGGTGCTGCTACAGGAACAGCAGCTTCCTTTATTGCCTCTTCAATGTCAACTCCTTCAAGAGCTGCAACGAGTGCCTTGATTCTTGCCTCGTCGGGCTTTGCTCCGGCAGCCTCAAGGACCTTCTTAACGCTCTCTTCGTCTACTTTTCCTCCAACTTTGTGGATCAACAGTGCTGCATACACATACTCCATTTTTTTCATCCTCCGAATCTTGATTATGCATTTACGCGCTCACTCCTGCTTTGTTCTGCAGTGCGAGCGCCTCTATTGCTGCTTTCTTTATTATGTCTTTCACTGTGTCGCTTGTCGGATATCCTGAGTTTATGCTGAGTGCTCTTGCGTCAGTAAATGCTTTCTGCACGAGGAATGTTGTCGTTTCTGTGGTCGGATATCCTGCATTGAATGCGAGATTGAACGCTTCCCTTGCGCTTCTTCTCAGGTCTTCTGCATACTGCTCCACGTCTATGTCGAGCACACTCTTCGGGAAGATTGTGCCGTCTTCCCATACTGCAGTGATGTTGAGACCGATTTCCATGGGCTCTATGCCCAGTCGCGTGAGAAGCCCTGCAAGTTTCTCGTTTATCACGTCGCCTTCTTTGGCAACGACTGTGTCTTCCTTGACTGCGACCTTTCCGCCCTCAATTGCTGTTTTTATTCCGAAGCTTCCGAGTTCTCCGATGACGGGTCCCGGCGAAAAGGGTGTGGGTCCTGCCGGAATGACTATGTCTTTCGGCGCTGTCTGCCCTGCCTTTGCCGGCGCAGGAGTCTTGTTTTTCTGCAGCGTCTGGAAGAGCTTGAACGGGTTCTCGTTTGTGAATATCATCGCAGGCATGCCCCTGAAGTGCTCTGCCAGCTTCTCAATCTGCGGCCTTTTTGCCTTTACATTCTCCAGAGCTATCTTCATGAGGCGCTTCTTTGTCATCTTAATCTTTGTCTGGCCTCTGAGCTGCTCTCTCATCTTCTGGACTGTTCTTGCGGGGAGGTTCTCCATGTCAACTACTCCCACCACTTTGTGATTGAGCATCTCTTTCTCAAACTCTGCTACGATTTTCTTTTTGTAGGGTGCCACATGAGCCATCTTCTTCACCTTTTAATCCTGATTTACTGCTCCATCTTCACGGGCTTTCCCATTGTCAGCTTCAGGAATACAGATTTTATGTTGTTGTGCTCTCCCGGCAGGTGGTGGAGCACCTGGTCGTACAGCGTTGCTATGTTCTCAGCCACTTCCTCGTCGGGCATGTCTTCCCTTCCGACGGAAAGATGCACGACAGGGCTGTTCTTGTCCTTCGCTTTCACATGAACCGTCTTCTGAAGCTTTTCAACGAGGGGCCCCAGGCTTGCTTTCGGCGGAACTACGCATCCTGCCTTGGGGTTCGGCATTTTTCCCCTGGGTCCAAGCACGCTTCCGAACACCTGGGCAACCTTTGCCATTATGTTTGCCTGCGCTATGAACCAGTCGTGCTCTTCTGCGAGCTTCTTTATCTTTTTCTTGTCTTTCTGGTAAGCGTCAAATTCGTCCTGGATGATGGTTGTTGTGCAGTACTTCCTTGCCTCGTCAGCCAGCTCTGGTCCCACGAGAGCGCATACTTTCTGAAGCTTTCCCTTGGGATGGGGCAGTGTCACGAAGAAGTCCAGCTGCTGCGCCGGATTTTTAAGGTCGAGATTTTTAAGGTTGATTATTAAGTCGTATGTCTGCTTGAAGTTTCTCGGTTTGGACTCTGCTTTGGCCTGTTTGATAACCTCAAGTATATGCTTTCTGTTCATCTTGCATACCTCCTCCCTACTACGCCCCTGCGCTTCCCTTTTGGGTTTTTGTGGGCTTTCCTGTGCAGCCGGTGCCGGTTTCGGGCGTCGCCCTTAAAATCCTTGCACTCTTAGCGTTTCTCCATTCAGCCCGGCTGCGGGCGTAGTCTTCGGGTCATATGAGCCGATTCGGGCTCTCTGGCAGGGGGACAGCCCTTTCATATATAAATGTAACGCTTATTTTTGCCTGCAGCTGCTGCAGCTCCTCCAATTTCCCCGAATCCGCAGTTCTTGCAGGTCGCGTCCATGCTCACCCAGCCGTCCTCTGTTTTGTATCTTTCCAGCGCTTCAGGAATGTACGCCTCAACATAGACATGGTTGGGTATGGCAACGAGCCGGGTGCGTATTCCTACTGCTCGCAAAAGGCTGCTGAGCAGTATTGAATGATCATCGCAATCTCCTGTCAGGGTCATCATGCTTTCCTCAGGGCTTTTGTAATACTCATCAGGAGGATCCCCGACATACTGCATCCCGTCCCTCACGAAATAGTAAATCGCTTTGGCATGGCAGACCCGGTTTTCTTTTCCTCCTGCGCTTTTCCGGCATGCGGCGGAAACTATGCTGTCCGCTGTTCTTTTTGTGTAAGCGCTGACTCTCGAGGCGAGGTATGCTATGCTTTTCTCCTGGTCATGGATTTGTGAAAAGTTGCTGTTTTGCAGTGCTTTCTCCTGTATCTCTGCCTGAGTCCTGACTATCAGCTCTGAGATTGCCTTCATTTCTGGCTGAGGGTCCAGTTTTACACTGTAAGCAGGGATTATCATCAGAACGACGAGCGCTCCCAGAATGACTGCGAGAATCGCGAGAAGGTATTTTCTTTGTTTTTCCGATTTTGCTTCTGTTTCAAGCTCTTTTGATATCCTTTCGGCTTCCAGCATTATATCTTCGGGTTTGAGCCCCTCATTTTCTCTCTTCATTTTTTTCCTCGAAAACTTCTGCCTGAAACTTTAGAACTTCGCATTCTTCATCTTTCCAGGCGTCTCTTGGAAGGCCTGCTTTCTCGCATGTTGCTTCAAGAAACTCCCGCTCTGTCATGTGGTATTCAGTGGCAACCTGAGGAAGCAGAAGCCCGGAGTACGGTCCCATGCGGACTATAAGGCCATCCCTCCCGATTTTTATGCTGTTCAGGATCTCTTCCCTGTCTCCTTCGCAGAGCACCCTTTCCGGTTCTGTGAGGACTGAGAGTTCAATGGTTGTTTCATGCAGTTCTTCTTCTCTGAGGGGAGGGAATCTGGGATCCTCAAATGCAGCTGCCTTTGCTGCTGCGCGGACGGCATCTACAAGAGGATAGACCGGCTGGACAAATCCTATGCAGCCCCTCAGACGGCCTTTCTTCTTGAGTGTGACAAATGCCCCTCTCTTCTTCCAGCAGTCCCCGCATTGACTGAGTTCAGCCAGAATCTGCTTTGTTTCTTTTTCTGCCTCTTCCGGCAAGAATTCTTCTTTAATGGA
>RFJB01000153.1 GCA_003695045.1 Candidatus Woesearchaeota archaeon
CTTCTTTCCCTTGTGGCCCGGCACCGTGACCTTGTTTATCAGGCGCTCCACAATGAAAATCTTTGATTTGTGGAACCTGTTCTGCGCGTACCTTCCTGAACTCTTAGGAACAAACTTCGGCTCCAGTGAAATATACCTCTGCAGTCCGGGGTCCTCTACTTTTATCCCTTCTGTGCTCCACTTGTTGAAAACCTTGATTTCGACCATTTTTCACACAACCCTTACTTCCTTGCCTTCTCAACCTTTCCTTTGAGAAGCGCCTTCAATGATTGGTCATTGACCTTTATTACCTGCCATCTGACTCCGGAGATGTCCCCTTTTGCCCTTCCCATCTTTCCGCCGATGCACTCTATGACAACCTCGTCGTGCTCGTCGATGAGCTTGGTGGCGCCGTCTCCGGGAGCGAATGCTGTTACCTGCTTCCCGTTCTTGACAAGCTGCACTCTTACGCACTTTCTCATTGCGGAGTTGGGCTGCTTTGCTTCAAGCTGGACCTTCTCGAGAACGATTCCCCTCGCCTGGGAGCTTCCCCTCAGGGGGTCTGCCTTCTCTTTAAGGCCGAGCATCTTCTTTACATACTTCTGTTTAGCCCATCTTGCCTTTTTTCTCCTGTCAACAAGCTTTTTTCCAGCATTAAGTCCTCTTGATTTCTTTGCCATTTTACTTGACCCTGAGTTCTTTGATGTTGAAATACCTTTTTACTATTGATTCTGTTCTTCTCAGATTCTGGGCGTTCCTCCCTATGAGGAGGCCCCTTGTTTTGCTGTCCGGCGGCGTTATAGTCACGACGCCGTCCTCTTCTTCTATGTTCTCCGCTTTCAGAGGGTATATCACTCCTCTTACGAACGGAATAAGCTGGGGGTTAAATTCCACTATTTTAATCTTTCTATTTAATTTGCTTTCAAGGAGCTTGACATTCGCTCCTTTTTTGCCGACTGCGCGGCTCAGCTGCCCCGCCTGGACCACAAACACTATCTGGCCCTTATCCCCGTTTGGTATCGCATCCTTGAGCGTTGTCCGCGTAATCTTCTGAAACAGGGACATTACCTGCAGAAGCTGGGTGTCAAACTTTATTCTGGCCATTTTGCTGCTATTTCTGAACGCTCAGAACCGATACTGAGAAGGGTTTCTTGCAGACGGTTCCCAGCTCATCATTAGGAATCTTGAGCAGGACAACCTCTGCGTTGCTCAAATCTGCATAATACATTATGTCCTTCTTTGTTTCTTCAGGACAGTTGGAGGAAACATAAACCTTTGCGACGCTTCCCTTTTTGAGCCCTTCCAGAGTTCTCTCGGTGCCAAGCATTACCTTGTCAGTGAGCAGCTGCTTCTTAATCTCTTCAATTATTGGGTCTCCTGCAATGTTTTTCTTTGCCATAATCCTGCACCTTTTACTTCTTTACCTTTGTTATCAAGCCGGGCAGGCCCGTGCCTACCGGTATCGGCTGGTTCAGCATAACATTCTCTATGACTGAGTTCAGCGGGTCTGTTTCTCCCACAAGCGAAGCATTGATGAGGTGCTTTATCGGCGTCTCGAAGGATGCCCTTGCGAGCACAGACGACTTGTCGCTGACAACTCCGTATCTGGTTATTCCCTTGACGCTTCCGCTTGCAGTCATGGTGTCTGCTATCAGCATGATGTGTCTTATGTCCACATTGAGTCCCTGGCTTTCAATAACCCTGTAAACCTCGTTTATTATGGCGGCTCTTGCCGCTTCGATTCCCAGGTTTTCATACACTTCCATTATGTCATTGCTGGTTGTTCTTTCTGTGTCGACGAACTCCAGCTTGAAAGTGTCTTTCAGGTTGCTTCCTGCTGTGATAATAACGAATTCGTCTTTCCTCTTCACGGGCAGAACCTGTGTGATTCCCTTCACGCCCTTGAGGTAGATGGATTTCATCTTCTCCTTCAGCTTGTAAAGGTCGTTCAGGGAGTCGTCTTTGCTCTTGACTTTTATGAGCACTTCGTCACCCTCTATCTTTACCTGCCCGCTTTTCAGCTGCTTTTCTACGGCTCTCTTCACGCTGGAATCCCTTACTTCCAGGTCTTTCATTTTCTGCCGGTCCAGTTTCACTGTTATGGTTGCTTCCAGAATGTTTATGCTTACCTCCTGGATTATGTCACTCATCTTCGTCTCTTTAATGAGCTCGGCAACTTTCCGGATGTCCTTGCCCTTGTTGTACGGCTCTTTCAGGTAGACCTCCATCATCGGCGTCTTTATGTTCTTTCTTGCGTCAAGAATCTCTATTATTCTCGGCAGTCCCATTGTAACGTTCATCTCTGCGACGCCTGCGAAGTGGAATGTGTTGAGGGTCATCTGTGTGCTCGGTTCTCCTATTGACTCCGCGCTTATGATGCCTACCGACTCTCCCGGTTCGACCATTGACTCAAGGTATTCCTCGTAGAGAGCTTCAAGCATCTTCTTGAGTTGCGTCTTTGTGGTTTTCTTGTCTATTGAACTCTTGAGTTCCTCCAGCAGTATTGCCGGAATCTTGTCTTCATATTCTTTGAACAGTTCTTCCATAATCCTGCACCCGTTATGAGTTTAACTTATGCTCTCGAGAACCTTGCGGACGTTTATCCTTCCGTTCTCCGACTTTGAAACGTCAATGCCGTCTTCGCCGTATCTGAACTGGACTATCTGGCCTCTCGCATCTCTGACAGTGTAGTCATATTCTACTCTGAGGTCCTGCATTGCGTTCGCAAGCCGCCTGTAGAGGTATCCTGACTTCGGCGTTCTCAATGCAGTATCCATCAAGCTGTCCCTTCCCGTCATTCCCATGAAGAAGAATTCCGCCGGCTTAAGTCCGTCCTTGAAGCCGTTCCTTATGAATCCCCTGCTGGGAGCGCTCAGGTCGCGCGGCTCAAAACAGGAAAGAGTTCTTTCAAAGTATCCCTTCTCAATTCGTTTTCCTCTCATTGCCTGCTGTCCCACGCACGCAGCCATCTGAGCGAGGTTGATGATGTTTCCTCTTGAACCGGACCTGGTCATCACGATGGTGTGGCTCCAGTTCGCGTTCTCTTCAACTATCTCTCCTGCCCGGTTTCTTGCCTTGTTAAGCACTTCAAGTATCTTAAGCTCAAGCGTTTCCTGGACGCTTCTGCCCGGGAACGCTTCAAGGCGCCCCTGGTTGAACTGAAGAATGAGGTTGTTTACTTCTGCATATGCAGCATCCATCGTTTCTTCAATCTTCTCCCTTGCCTTTGGCGGGAGGTCGGTGTCTGATATCGCCACGGTAAAGCCGTGCTTGAGCAGATATTTTATCCCGAGCCGGAACATCTTTCCGAGAATGTCGATTGTCTCGGCCGGGCCGTATTTCTTATGAAGATTTCTCAGCATGAGGCCCTGTCCCTCTCCCAGATTTGCCTTGTCCATCACTCCGCTTTTCAGCTTTCCGTTCTTTATCACGACCTCAGCATCGGGACCGCTCTTTTCCCTCGACTTGCCTGTAAAGTTAAAGTCCTTGGGGAGCAATGCGGAGAAAACTTCCTTTCCGGTTACCTTTTCTTTCTTGGGAAGTCGTGAGATGTCTTCAACTCCCACTCCTACAAGGAGTTCAACAGCTTCCTTGTAGCTCATCTCTGTTCCTTCTTTCGTGAGGAGGTAGTTTCCTGATATTGCGTCCTGCACGCATCCTATGACTGAGAGTCCGTATCTCGGCGAAATAAGCTGCGTCTGGACTTCCATAAGGATTTCCGCTTCTGCTCTTGCTTCTTCCGTCTGCGGAATGTGAAGGTTCATTTCGTCCCCGTCGAAGTCCGCGTTGTAGGGGTGGCAGACCGCGGGATTAAGGCGGAATGTCTTGTCCGGCAGAACTTTTACCCTGTGGCACATCATGCTCATTCTGTGCAAACTTGGCTGCCTGTTGAACACAGCGATGTCTCCGTCCATGAGGTGCCTTTCAACAATGTATCCCGGCTGGAGTTCTTCAAGAATCTGTTCTTTCGTTTCATCAGTTATCTTCTTTCTCTTTCCGTCAGGCCTTACGACATAGTTGGCTCCGGGATAGTTTTCCGGGCCTCTTTCCACAAATGCCCTGAGGTATTTCTCGTTCCAGGAGGTTATCCTTTCAGGAACAGTGAGATTCATGGCAATTACTTTTGGCACCCCGACCTCGTTGAGCTTTATCATGGGGTCCGGGCTTATGACTGTTCTTGCCGAGAAGTTTGTTCTCTTTCCTGCGAGGTTGTGTCTTATTCTTCCCTCTTTTGACTTCAATCTCTCGGTGAGCGTCTTGAGGGGCTGGCCGCTCCTGTGCCTTGCAGGAGGCAGCTGCGCTATTGAATTGTCAATGTATGTTGTAATGTGGTACTGCAGAAGGTCCCAGAGGTCTTCGATGATTATCTCCGGCGCTCCTGCGTTTATGTTTTCAAAGAGGCGCTGGTTTATTCTCACAATGTCGCCCAGCTTGTGCGTGAGGTCGTCTTCGCTTCTCTCTCCAGATTCAAGGGTTATTGACGGCCTTGTTGTAACCGGGGGTATCGGCATTACCGTGAGCACCATCCATTCAGGCCTCACGACCTTTGTGTTGAGTCCGAAGACCTCGCAGTCGCTGTCGGGAACTCTCTCCAGCCTGCTTCTGATTTCTATCGGCGAAAGCCGCTTTTCGTTCTCCAGAATGGTTGTCGGCTTCTCTATCGTTATCTTCTGCTGCTTTGCTCCGCAGTGGGGGCATTTGTTCACGCTCTTCAGTCCGGATATTACTTCCTTTATCTTCTTTCGTCTCTCGCTTGCTCCGTACTCGTTTTCCACCTGGTCGAACAGTTGCTTGTATTTCTCTATCTTGTTCTTGGGAATGAGAATCCGTCCGCAGTCCCTGCAGGAACTCTGAAGGATAGTCATAATTACCGGTATGAACTTCACATGGATTACCGGTCTTGCGAGTTCGATGTATCCAAAGTGGCCCGGGCATTCTTTGAGTTTGGAGCCGCAGGTTCGGCATTTGAGCCCGGGGTCTATTACTCCAAGGCGAGTGTCCATTAGGCCGCCGTCCACGGGATATCCTTCCTTGTCGTAGAGTTCCGGCGTGACGACTTTCGCAGAGGCCATTTTCTTTATCAGCTTGGGCGACAGCACTCCGAACTTGATGCTGTCAATGAACTTGTAAACGTATTTTTCTTCTTCCATGCTTTTTCACCATCGGCTTTCAGATTAGTACTTGCTTTTGAGCTGCAGCTTTGGATAAATTCCCATGCTCTTCAGCTCGTCAAGCATAAGCTTGAACGCATAGCTCATCTCAACATCTGTTATTTCCACTGACTCGCCGCAGAGCGGGCAGTGGCTCTTGTTTTTGTATTCGTCATGGACTGCTATCATTCCGCAGTTTTCGCATACCGGAATGATTATCTTGTCCGAGTCAAACCTCTCCTTTAGCAGGAGGCTTGCTCCGTGAGCCACGAATGTGTCTTTCTCCATCTCTCCCAGCCGCAGGCCGCCTTCCTTGGCTCTTCCTTCTGTGGGCTGCCTTGTGAGCAGCTGGATGGGGCCTCTTGCTCTGGAGTGTATCTTGTTCGCCACCATGTGCTTGAGTTTCAGGTAGTACATATTTCCGACGTAGATTTTTGCCTGGAATTTCTCTCCCGTCTGTCCGTTGTACATTGTTTCTGTTCCGTTTTCTGCGAAGCCGAGGGAAAGAAGTTCTCTTCTCAGGTCTGCTTCTTTTTCGCTGTTGAATGTTGTTCCGTCAATGTACCTTCCCGAAAGGGCTCCGACCTTTCCCCCGAGAAGTTCTATCAGGTGTGCGATTGTCATTCTTGAAGGTATTCCGTGCGGTGAGAATATCAAATCAGGAGTTATTCCCGATGCGGTGAACGGCATATCCGGGGGAGACACTATGAGTCCCACAACTCCTTTTTGTCCGTGCCTGCTTGTGAACTTGTCTCCCACTTCAGGAATTCTCTGGTCTCTTATCCTGACCTGCACGAGCTTGTGCCCTTCTTCGTTCTCTGTTACAAGGACAAAATCAATTACTCCCTTCTCGCCGTGCCTCATTGCGAAAGAGCTTTCCCTTCTCGTGTTGGTTGCTATGTTGTACTCGTCCATGCTGGAGAGGAATCTTGGAGGCGAGGTCTTTCCGATTATCACATCTCCCTCTGCTACTTCCGCTTCAGGATAGACAATTCCGTCATCTTCAAGGAACCTGTAGTCCTTCTCCGACTTGTAGCCCTTGACTTCTTTGTCGGGGATTCCTATCTCGTCAATGAGCCCTCCCGAGTATCTCAGCTCTTCGGATATCGCTGGCCTGTAATACGTGTTTCTTGCAAGGCCTCTGTCAATTGATGCCCTGTTGAGAATTATTGCGTCTTCCATGTTGTATCCTTCATAGCTCATCACTGCAACCACAATGTTCTGCCCTGCAGGGTGCTTTTCATAGCCGGATATCTCATGGGTTATTGACTGCACGATGGGAATCTGCGGTTCGTGGAGGATGTTGACATCCATGTCCATTCTTACAAGATAATTGGCCGCATAGAATCCCAGCGCCTGCTTCTGGTTCTTTGAGCCCGCATTTAATCTTGTGCTCTGATTGTAATTCCCGTAGGGAACCAAACTTGTTGTAAGCCCCAGCATCACAAGCGGGTCAATCTCCAGATGAGTGTGTTTTGGAGTGAGTTCCTCTTCGGTAAATGCGACAAGAGCGTTCTCCTCTTCGTTGGCGTCAAGATACTCTATGACTCCCTGGTCCACCAGGTCGCTCCATGTCAGGTCTCCTTTCTCCAGCTGTATGATATGTTTCTCTGTGAGCAGCGGCTTTCCGTCCCTCACTATTATCAGCGGCCTTCTTGCCCTGCCCTTCCCACTCTCGACTTCTATCCTGTCAAGCCGCTCATTGTATGCAATGTTTATGTTGTGGCTGAGCTTCTTCTTTCTTCTCTCCGTCTTCACCTGATTCACAAAGTCAATCGGGTTCTCCACTTCGCCTACGAATTTTCCGTTGAGATATACTTCTGTCATGATTATGCACCTGCTTATATTACGGCTTTAAGTCCAAGCCCTTTCAGTCCTCTGAGGATCTCTTCTTCGTCGGTTTCTTCAGAAATTATTGTGAGCAGAGCCAGGTTCTTTCTCAGCCCGATGTTTGTTCCTTCAGGCGTTTCTATGGGGCAGAGCCGGCCGAGGTGTGTTGCGTGCAGCTCTCTCGCTTCAAAGTTTTCCTGGCTTGCCGATAATGGGCTGACAACCCTCTGAAGGTGGGACATTGTTTCAAGGAAGTTGAGGCGCTGTATCCTCTGGCTTATTCCTTTTCTGCCCCCAACCCATGAGCCGGTTGCCATTGAACTGTATATTCTCTGCGTGAGCAGCTTGTCTCTTATTACAACTTTTATTGACGGGAACTTCCCCCTTTTGACTATTCTCTGGAAGTTGTAAAGGAGGTCTCCGATGAGAACCTTGAGGTTGACTCTGAACAGGTCTGCAAGGAGGTCTCCTGCAAGCTTTATTCTTTTGTTTGCGAAGTGGTCTTTGTCGTCTTCGGGCACAACACCATTCTCCACTGCGATGTACTTCTTGACCATCTTGCAAAGGTTGTGTGCCTTGAATATCCTGTCTTCCGAGTCAGTTCCGAGGTGAGGCAGGAGGTACCTGTCTATTATCTCCTTCATTCTCTCTACTCTGATGTCCTTTGCCTGGGTTATTCCTATCCTCTTTGCTATCCAGTCAAGGGCTTCTTCTTCATTCTTTATGTCTCCATACTCAAAGAGGTTTATGAGAACTTCGTCGCTGGTCCCTTCAGGGCTGATGTGCTTCATTATCTCCTCGTCTTTCAGCATGCCGAGGGCTTTCAGAATAACGACGAGCGGAACTCTCTTGACTCTTGTGAAAGAAAGATAGAATATTCCGTCCTTCATCTTTTCAATCGTGTGCGGAATCTTGAAGGAGCCCCTTTCCGAGAAGAGTTTTCCTACGTATTCCGAGACGCCAACCGATGCCTTCTCAACCATGAACCTGTTGCTGGCAAGGTCTTCAATGTTGATGAGAACCTTCTCGGTGCCGTTGATTATGAAATATCCGCCGAGGTCGTCGGGGTCTTCGCCGTGTTTGATGAGTTCTTCCCGTGAAAGTTTTGACAGGTGGCAGTACTTGCTCTTGAGCATTATTGGCAGGTCTGCTATCTGTGTTTTGAATGTCTCCCTCTGTATTCCGTTGATGTGCGCTGAAACTTCAATGAAGACAGGTGCTGCATATGTTATCTTTCTGAGGCGCGCCTCCATCGGGTATATGTCCCTTTTTGAGCCGTCTGCTTCTGTTATCTGCGGCTTCTCAACCCATATCTTGTCAAGTTTTATCTTGAACTCTTCGATGTTGTGCGGTATTATCGTCGGCTCTATCTCCTTGTTTTCATCAATTATCTGCTGCAGCTCCCTTTCAACGAAGTTGTTGAACGACTGAATGCTTGACTCAACAAAAGAATGGTCTTCAAAGTATTTCTTAATGAGGACTCTTGCCTGCTTAACCATTAACAACACCTCTGTAAGCGTAAGTGACTCCCGCAGTGGGGCTTTTGCGTTTTATCCTTATGATGTCTCCCGGCTTGACATCCATGCCTCTCAGCGCGGGATCAGATGCCAGAATGTTGGGCAGTTCGTACACGCTTATTCCGTGCTTCTCCAGAAGTTCTTTCTTTTCCTTCTCGCTCAGTTTCTTGTGTTCGGGTATCAGAGAATGTTTTATTGGTTCGGTATTCTTCTTTTTGGCTGCCATGTTATGCGTTCCCCCACAACTTTATGACCGGTCTGGCAATGTGAGTATGATGGGCCGGACGGGATTTTCGTCTTTTTTTCGAACCCGCGACCACCTGATTAAAAGTCAGGTGCTCTATTGCTCAGGCATTGTTTTCTGCCTTCCAAGCTGAGCTACCGGCCCACGAGCTTCCCGGCCTTTTTTCGGAAGGTCGGGCACGCCCTGGCCGGGATTCGAACCCGGGTCGAAGCCTCGACAGGGCTTCATGATAACCGGACTACACTACCAGGGCATTTGGGCTTTCGGGCGTGTTTCGGGCTTTTTGAGCCACAAAAAGCTCTATTCTCCTTTTATTGCGACTCAGAAAGCCATTTCACGCACGGCGCTGGGAGTTTGTTCCACTTTATAAAGCTTACGCTCTGATAGTGTTTTTTCTGCTTTCATTCTTGTTCTCCCACGCCCCATTTATAAAGAGTCCCCGCTCCCGGATTTTCCTGGCGTGCCCTTGCTCTGTGCGCACCATCTTGAACCGGGAACCTTTCGGTGACCGCTCGCTGTCTGCGGATCTTCCTGCTTCGTGTGAAGCGTGTCCTCGCAGAATCTACAGCCGAACGCTCTACCATTGAGCTAAGCGGGGATTCAGAATTCGGAAATAAGCGTCTTTTTATAAAGTTTGCGGATTGCGCTTCTCCCTCACATCTCCGCAACAGGCCTGTTCGACACTATGCTCTTAACGGCCTTTCCTGATGAGAATTCAACCACTGCAGGCGGCAATCTTATTCCGCCGACTATCTTTAATCTTGATTTTATCTTGTATGTTATGACCCTCTCCTCAAACGGGTCTAAGCTGGGAATCTTCCACTGAAGCCGCACGCCGAACTTGTCATTTTTTGTTATTTTTGTCGGAGCCAGCGTGCCTATTTCGAACTCTTTTTCCAGCTCGGCAATTCTCGGGATGCGGTCTTTTACAGTTATGTCATTCACAACTCTCCCTGTTCTGTTTCTGACAAGGATCATTATCTTGACCTCTGTCTCCTGGTCGTCTTTTCTTCCCTTTCTGACTCTTGTTGCCTTTTTCTCGGCAACGAGTGGAGGTCTGAATATGAAATATCCGAGGACTATTACTATAAGTGAAACAATTCCCAGGGCAAGCGGTCTGTAGTTCTTGCTTATCGCGATAACTGCTGTTTCCTGGGGCACCAGGGTGAACTCCCATTCATAGTACTTCTGGCCTTCCTCGTCTTTCAGTTCTGCCTTGGGGTTTGTTTTTGTGAATATTCTTTCAAAGAATCCGGTCTTAATCCTTACCTTGGCGCTGTTTTCCACATTGCCGTCGTTGGTAAGGGTTATGTACTCTCTTGATTTGAGAAATTCCTTTTCAGTTACTTCCTGCTTGTTTATGAAAGAGTATCCTGCAACCTCGAAAGTAACGGCGTCTGCATGGACGGTGTACTCCTTATTGTTCTGGGTTGTGGTTGCGTATGCCTTTACCTTGGCCTTTGTTGGAGCGAGAAGGTCGTCAAGCTTCACAGTGAATGTCTGGACTTTTGTCTTCAAGGGCGGCAGGTTGGTTGTAAATTCCCGCGAGAACAGCTCCGAATCCACTCTCACTGTCATGTTTGTTATGTTGAGCGGATTTCTGTTTTCCAGTATGACTTTGACAGGAATCTCTTCTCTCGGGTCGACTCTCTCCGGCACTTCAAGCTTTACGCTGAAGCTGGGCAGGTATGTTTTTGGCATAACCACGCTGGGCCGTATGTACACTTTGAGGTATTCCCTCAGTGTCTGGCTCGACTTTTTGCCTCTTACCGCAAGCTCGATGAGTTTCCAGCCGCTCTTCATGTGAGCAACCGGTTTAAGATACAGGTTGACTACTCCTTCCTGGCCGTC
>RFJB01000154.1 GCA_003695045.1 Candidatus Woesearchaeota archaeon
GGATATAATCATTATCCCGCGTGGGATGCAAGTTGTCAGGAAGGCGGAAGCGAACAGGTGTGCTGCATAAGAGTAGCATAATGTTCCAATCTTTTTTGCCCCGCCGAAAGGCGGAGATTTCTTTTAACGTTATTATTGTCGCTGTGCTCGCAGTGATAGTCCTCATTGTGATGGTGTCTATTTTTTACTCGAAAAGCGGCACTTTCGGAGAAGAGCTGACCAAGTGCAAAGGAAAATGCGTCAAAAGCGCATCAGAATGCAAACCAGGGGAGGTTGCCTTGATAAAAACAAGCTGCAACTACGACAACCAGGTTGAAGATATATGCTGCCAACCTACGGGAATAGAGGTGGGATGATGAAAAAGAAAGGGTTTGAGCTTTCAATGAATGTGATAATAGTCGCTGCAATAGCATTGATAGTTCTCGTCGTTGTGATTCTTATATTCACGGGCAAGGTAAAAAGCGTGAACAAAGACCTGGATTCATGCACTTCAAAGGGAGGAATGTGTGAGCCGAACCATGGCGGTTTGCAGCCCTGCGGTCCTGACAAAGCGCCCGTGACTGCCACATGCCCTGACAATCAGGTCTGCTGCATAAGCTTGTTATAGCGGTTTCAAGATGACAGCGAAAAGAGGACAAACCGTTTCCCTCAGCACGGTGGTGTACATAACCCTTGCTGTTCTTGTTCTTCTTACAGTTATTCTTTTGATGAAGGGAAAGATGAAAACTGTGAAGTCCGACCTGGACAAGCGCGCCGATGAGTTCAAAGGCGTCTGTGAAATCGCAGGTTCCGGAAGAATGTGCAAACCGCAGGGGTCGTGTGAAAGAACGGGCGGCCTGAGTTTGGGAAGCGGATGGAAGGACTGCACAGGCGGAAACAGCGAATGCTGCCAGTATTAGCCGGTTTCTCAGAAAAGTTTATATATACTGGTAGCCATTTTTGTATCATGGCTCTTCACAAGAGAGGCAACTATGGAACGCTCATTTTCATCATAATAACCATAATAATGATAACCCTGCTTTTCTCGCTCTATTTCAAGCTCAGAGGGCTGTTCGGATGAGGAGGGAACTATGAGAAAGAAAGGCCAGGAGGGATACAGCACAGTAACAACATTTGCCGCCGTGATAATGATAGGACTGGTTCTTGCAGTCCTTACCGTGGGAATAGTAAAGTGGGTGAAAAGCAGAAGTCTGGAACAGAGATGCAGCTTGAGCAGCTGGATGCAGGATACCGGCGACGATTACTTCATCGGAGTCAATCTGGACTGCCCTGCGCCGCATGAAGACATAAAAACCAAAAACGAGATTGAAACCATGCATAAGATAGCGATGCATCTTAAGGCATGCTGGCAGAAGACAGGGAGAGGGAAAAGGGCGCTGCTCGGAACATCAAACGTGGAAGGAGATGTGAAATGTGTTGTATGCAGCACATTCACTCTTGACAGAGACATACGCGTAGACGATATGGTAAATTACCTTGAAACCCAGCCGATGCCGCCTCAAAATGACATAACCTATTCTGAGTTTCTGGATACCGACTACAAAAGAGGAACCTCAAAGGTAGGGGACAAAGTACTGAGCGAAGAAGAGGAAGCCCTAATAGCCGACACCTCAATATTCCAAGTTAAAGGAAACACACTCAAAAAAGAGAATCCTGTAACAGGGAAACCAATAGAATACCTTGTACTGGTATGGAGGGACGAACACAGCAAATTATGGCAGCTGTTCTGGGACGCCGACACAGCAGAAGTGAATATTGACGGAAAAACCGTGGAAACAGACATAGACAACGCAGAAAAAGGCGTGCAGACCATTTTTGTCGTTCCCAAAAGCAACTATCAGGACCTCAAGTGCGAATACATTTACTGGAAAAAACCGGAAAATGAGGAAGAACTGGCATAACAGGAAGTCGCAGCACTATCAGCTTGTGGCAATAGTTGCGCTGGTAGCATTCCTGTTAGTGACCATGCCGCTATATGCGAAATTCAAAGAGAAAAGTTCTGAAACAACAACCCACACAGCATGCATGCAGTCAATAAAGTATGCCTCATCATTCAAGCTGGACAGCAGCGAGTACTCAAAAAGGATAAAGTGCCCGATGGAATGGCACGAGGAAAGCGCAAAGGACAAGTTTGACGCAATGGGCAAAATAACACGCAGGATGATAAGCACATGGGACGAATTCCAGGGCGGGAAAGCAGAACTGTTCAAGGATCTTGGAAAGACAAACTATTGCGTGTTCAGGCATGTAATAGAGTTCAAGAATCCTGAGAAAATAGGACCGATAACAGCAGAAGACCTGGTGTCATACCAGCAAGGCGTTTTGATAAGAAGGAACGGCCAGGAAACAAGCGCTTATGAATACTTCACAGGAAAGAAAACAGGAAAATTATACGACTGGAGCAAAGTAAGCGCTCCCCCGTTAAACCCGGAAGACCCGCTGGCGATAGTGGTTATTTACAGCAAGAGAGGAGGATTAAATGAGATGTTCGTGAAAATGACGGGAGGGGGGGCTGCACTGGGAGCCGGAATCGGCATAGGGGTTGCCATTCTGGGGATAGCAACAGGAGGACTTGCATGGATACCCTTGTCGGCTACAGCCACAATTTTGACTAGCACTACGCTGGGAGGCGTTGCAGGAGGATACCTGCTCGGCGACTACTCGCTCAAAACAGGCCAGGGAATCAGCGAAGAGCACGATGCAGCCGTAGCTGTTTTGCCCTACACAGAAGAATGGCTGGAAAAATTAAATTGCGAATTCCTGCCCGGAGAGCAGACCAGCAGCGAGGAGGGGGAAACATGAAGAGCAAAAAAGGAAGCGAATGGTGGCAGATTGTCGGCATAATACTTGCAGTCATCGTCCTGCTCATAGTGATTGGAATGGTAGCATACACAAAGGGCGAAGTGGGAAAGTTCACGGAGTGGTTGCAATGGGTAAACTGAGAACGAAAAGCAAGAAGGCGGGGCTCCAGTTCAAGATGGTGGAAATAGTGCTTGCAGTCGTTTTCATTCTGGTAATGGTGAGCACACTCGGAGGAA
>RFJB01000155.1 GCA_003695045.1 Candidatus Woesearchaeota archaeon
TCTCAATATACCTCCTTCCAAGCGCGGCAACCGCCCGCACCGACTCAAAAGAATACCATCTGGAGTTCGGAAACCCCAGATAGCCGTAGAACGAGTTTGAGATTAGCTTAAGCATGTCGCTTCTTGCTTTCAGCAGAGAACTCATGCCGGCTGAATCGCTCTCCCTGTTCATCTTCAGAATGCTGTTTATCCTGTCCCTTCTTGATATGAGCTCCTCGAGAAGTTCTGGAAAGAAACCCTTCCTCTTCTGGCAGAACCAAACCTCCTGCTTGTTCTCCAGAATAATCTTTTCGGCAGAGTCCCTGCAGCAATCGCACTTCAGCGTGTCAGGCGAAATATTATGATGAACTATGATGCTCGGATAAAGTCCTCTGAAATCGCATACCGACACATCGCGGTGAATGCCTTTCTTCGGTTCCAGGACAAACCCGCCGGTAAACGTCTGTTGCTTCCTCGCCTGCACCTCGCTCAACGGGGGCTTCTTGGGAACCACAAAACCCTTCTCCACAGAATGCCTGATGAGATGCCACTCCACCAAGGAGCCAGGACCAAGGCGGGAGGCCGAGAACGGCTCAACCCCTGTAATCTTGCAGAGTTCCAGAAGATAAGGCATAAGCTTGAGAGCCACGCCTCCGACAAGGCACGCATTGACGCCATTCTCGCGCACAGCCCTCAGGAAGGGTTCAACGCTCTCAGGCACAGAAAGGTATGATGCCCCCTCGCGAGAGAGAGCCCTCCACATCTCCAGAAAGGACAGCTCCCTGTGGCCTTCCACCGTGTCGCTCAATGCTTTCCTCTCCCCTTCATTCAGCGTCAGCTCTGCAAGCGTCCCTATGGAATAGTCCGCAGAGTCAAAGTCGACAACCTTCATCTGGGCAACGCTTGAAGCAATCCTTCTGTAAAGCCCGCCTGAAAGGTCGAGATGCGGCATTCCGACAATCCTCGCCTGCCTTCTCGGCTTTCTCCTCGTCCTTACCCTTGACGAGTCAAGCGCGGGAGAGAATGCAATCCCGAGTTCCTCTGCTCTTTCCGCCAGAAACATGAGGTCGTTCGCGTCAGAGCCGAAGCCCGCAATGAAGTCGGGCGCCAACATCTCAATCTCCTTTTGAAGCTTCTCAAGAATCTCCGAGTCGGAGGAACAGACAACCAGCGCACCCTTCGAACCGGACTCAACAGGAGCATTCGCAGAGCAGAGGGAAGCGTTCGCAAAAACCCTGAGCGCACCGGGATTCCCGCCTTCTCCGACCGGACGGCTTTCTCCGGACTCTTCAATGCTCTGCACCATGAAAAGCGCAACTGACGCGATTGAATCACTCCTCCTGCCGGCATCTTCTTCCGGCAGCACATCGTCCATACTTTGCGGCCTGCCTCCTGCTTCTTCAACGGTCGTTACATCAACAGCCCGAAGAACAGAAAGCGCAAGAATCCTGGGTTCCGGAATGCTTTCGTTGGAAACCGGACCGAACGAAGAAACCTTCATAACGCTGACCTTTCCAGGATAGTTTATGAATTCGCCTTCCGCTTCCGAGAGAGCAACAGGAACTATCCTTTTGTCTATCAAGTATCTCCTCGCAACAGGAATGTCCGTTTCGTAGAAATCGGACGCCTCGGCAAGCGACGATACGGCATCCATGGCCCTGAACATTTCCTCGGCGCTGCACTTAATCTGCACCACTTCTTCGCTGTCCTGCCTGAACGGCGATTTCTTTGTTTCAACAGAAATCTCCTTTATTGCGCCCTCGTCCCTTCCTGTTTCAACGATTTCCTTTTCTATGCTTCTCTTCAGCTGCTCAGCGCTGATGCCTGAAACAGGGCGGACTGAAAATGAAGCAAGGTAATCCCTGTCCATGAGGCAGATCAACCTGCCCCTGTCGGTCCTGCCATAAACAAAAACAGCAGACCTCTCTTTCTTCGCCTTGTAAATGACATCCAAAGGATACAGTTGTATAACTGTCATGACCGGCATCCCCCGTTCTCAAAAATCCCGAAACTCACAATTTCTAAAGCATTGGGGGTTAATAAATATTCTGCAATAAGAATCATGTTTAGTTGAGGGCTTTATTGTTTCTTTTCGGGGAGGTTTCTGCGCAACATAAATGCTTCCTTTTTTCAACCTCAAAGAGCATTTGGGAACAAATGTCGCGGGGGCATGGTTTTAACTTATATTCTCGGTCAAAAAGGGGATTAATTTTTTTTCTGCCCGCCTAAGGTTTTCCTGGAATGTCTGCCTTTTTACTTTTGCTATTTTTGCTAATTTCTCCAAATCAATCTTTCTGGGATATTGATAATAGCCATGTTTTACGGCGAGTTCTATGGCTTCTTTTTGTTTTGGTGAAAGTTTTGGATAAATGTGCGGCAGAAAAATATCTGTAAGTTTTGTTTGTTTTATGTAAATCAATTCTACATCAAAAACAGGGACATCCATAATCCTCATCAATGTTTCTTTATCCCAACTTGCCAGTTCCCAATCTTCAAAACCATCTGTTCTCTGAGCAACAGGCTTAACCTGAATGATTTTGGGATCAAAAACAGGAGAATAATACTGTTTTTCTAGTGGCTCTTCGTTTAGGGTGAAAA
>RFJB01000156.1 GCA_003695045.1 Candidatus Woesearchaeota archaeon
AAAGATTGCCGCGGACCCGCACGTTACCGCTGTTTACGACAATACAGGGGATTTTGACGCCACCGTGATTGCAAAGTTTAAAAACAGAAGGGGCCTTGACAGCTTTCTCAAAAAGATACAGACGTATGATTTCGTGGAAAGAACGGAAACCAGGATGATACTTAACACAATAAAGGAAGACACAATACTCTTTTGAGCTGTTCAGAATGAACGAAGACCTCAGAGCTAACATTGAGAGGGTAAGAGCTGCGATTAAGGAAGCAGCAATAAAAGCAGGCAGAAATCCTTTGGAGATAAGAATGCTTGCAGCCACCAAAAATGTCGGTCCTGAAAGAATCATGGAAGCTGTCCGACTGGGAGTGCGTCTTATTGGAGAGAACATTGTGCAGGAAGCCGGGGAGAAGTTTGCCGTTCTCGAAAGGGCAGAGAGAGATTTCTTTGTGAAGTACAATGTCGAGAGGCATTTTATAGGCCACCTTCAGAGGAACAAGGTGCGGAAAGCGCTGGGGCTTTTTGATTTGATTGAGAGCGTGGACTCTCTCCGTCTGGCAGGGAAGATTGATGACGAAGCAGAGAGGATGAATGGCAAAGCAAGAGTTTTTCTTGAAGTAAACATCGGGAGGGAGGAAACGAAGTACGGCTTTCTGCCTGAAGAGGTCGGAAGGGCTGCAAGGGATGTCTCGCGAATGAGTAACATCTCAGTCGAAGGGTTGATGTGCATTCCTCCTGCCGGCTCAACAGAAACCGAACTGAGGGAATATTTCAGAAAAATGCGGGCTATACGGAATGAAATTTCTGACATAAGCAGGAATCTTAAACTGTCAATGGGAATGAGCAGCGACTTTGCCGTTGCTATTGAGGAAGGCGCTGACATCGTCAGGATAGGGCGGGCTATTTTCGGCGAAAGGCATTGAACAGAGGGAAAAGGTTATAAATGCCCTGTTGGACACTTCAGGCATGAAGTGCGACGTATGCAAGAGCAAGATTCAGACCACTTTCCTGAACAAGATAGTGGGCACCTACATCCGAGACAGCAGAGGAAAGAGGAAAGTTGTGTGCCCCGAATGCCAGAAAAAGTTTTCCAGGGAGGAATTGCTTGAGAAGTTTTGATGCCCTTGTAGCTCAGTGGTAGAGCGGCTGCCTCGTAAGCAGCAGGTCCAGGGTTCAAGTCCCTGCAAGGGCTTTAATTTCTTTTCACCTTCATTATTCTTATTGGAATAATGCTTTCAGGAATCTTTTTAATGAATATTCTGCCGGAAAAGCAGAAATGGAACCGTACAGCGTTCTCCTTACGGACTTTGGAAGAAACTTTGAACAGGCAACTGTTGAGCAGGCATCCAGAACCTACCGTAATCTGGGCTATATTCTTGCAAATGCGGACAGAACGAGGTATGGAGCGCTCCGCAACATTCATGAAATGCCCGAGCCGAAAAGAATCAGGGAGGGCTCGTTTGACAGGAGAGATGCTGCCGTGTCTCTGGAGGGTGAGATAGAAAAAATAGCGGGAAAATACGACTATGCGGTTCTTGCCGCAGTGGTGGACCCTACAACGGGGCAGAGATATGATGGAAAACTCCACAGAAATGCCCTCCTTTCTGAGAAGAACGCCGGCGGCACAAAAGTGTATGTTGTTGCTCCTGACAACGGAATTCATGAAGCAATTGACCCGGACAGGGTTTATGCTGTCGAGCAGGACATTCTAAACTGGCTTGCCCTTGGAGACAAGGCAATCGGAGAAAACGACAGGGTAATCGCCGGCCCTCCGGTGTGGCAGGGCGGCTTCACATACGGGCCTGCCTTGGCAGCTCTCCTTCTGACCGGAAATCCTTATTTCATAGCGCATGACTATGACGGAAGTCCGCAAAGCTTTGATGAACACGACAGGAGTGTAATAAGTCCGGCAAGAGAAAGCTCTCTTGTAAGCGACCTGTCCGAGACGCTCTACGCATTCCGCGATGAACTCAGATATCTTGAAGCAAAAGAATTTCCATTTGAGAACGGAAGCGTGGACCACAACGGGAACAGGACTTTCAATTTGAGATGGCCGTTGCTGGATGACAGCCACAGGATTGCAGGAGTTTCCCTCTGGGCAAACCGGAAAGGAGAGGAGGTTCCTGTTGCCTATCTGCCATTAACCGGCTCTTACCTTCCCGATGTCTCATCCCCCAAGCCAAGCCGCTTTGGAGTGCTCTCCTCCTGGGGTTATTCCGATGGTTCAGTTCCTGTTCTGGGAACGCCGTGGCTCGAAGCGTTTGTTTACGAGGGAAAGTTCGACGAGCATCTTAAGAAAACTTTGAAAAGGAATTCCCTGGAATTGGAGGATCTGAAAAGAATAAGGATTCATTATTTCCCGGATGAGCACCAGGACAAGCCGGCTTTTCTCAAGAGCTATAAAGAGAGAAAAGAACAGGGATGGAGCGGCAGAATGCTGAACAAGTTCCTGACATCTCTGGAAGAGAAAGGGCTGTTGTAAGTTTTACTTCCTTTTTGCAGACCTCTTTGCGGGCTTCTTTTTGTTCTGCTTTAACACAACTGTTCTGTAAGGGTATGGGATTTCTATTCCTTCCCTGTCGAATCTCTCTTTGATTGACTTGTTCAGCTCTGTTTTCAGGACAAAAGCATCAGAAGGGTTTGCAGCCCACACCCACGCCCTGAGAAGAACGCCCGAGTCCTTCAGTGACAGAACCCTTACCTGGACCTTCGGCTGCTTCTTTTTCTTTTCCTCTTCTGTTCTGACATCAATGCACAATCTGTGTTTTTCCGCTTCTTCCCTCATTATCTTCATTGCCTTGTCAATGTTTGAGTCGTAGCTTATTTCAAACTCTATGAACTTGCATATGCGCGGGTCTTCTATGGAGTAGTTGATTATGGACTCGTTGCCGACTATTGAGTTTGGAATGATTATTCTTTTGTTTTCAAAGTCCCTGATTATAGTGTCTCTGAGGGTTATGTCCTCCACAACGCCGTCGTAATTTCCCACTTTCACTCTGTCGCCCACCCGGAAGGGCTTGAAGATTGCGATGAATATGCCGCTTATGAGGTTTGAAAATGCCTGCTGGGATGCAAAGCCCACTATTGCCGCGAGGACTCCTGCTCCTGTTATCAGCGAAAGGGATATTGTTCTCAGCGAGGGGATTACTGAAGCAGCAAATCCGATCCCCACAGTGTATATCAGCGCGGTTATCAGTTTTGATGCGATTGAGAATCTTGTCTGGTCAATGTTGAGGTGCGTTGACGACCTTCTGAAGTAGTGTTTGATGAAGTAGTTGAATGAGCGCGCGACAAGAGAGGTGACCGCAAGAATGGCTACTATAAGGAGGAGCCGGAATGCCCAGTTGTCCAAAAGTTGGAGAAAGTAGGAATAAGCATTGTTGAAGTAGTATTCAAGCTCCGCCCCCGTAATCATAAACTCAGATAACGCCGTCGGAATATATAAATATTGATTGTCACTTGCGAATTGCACAATACAAGGGAGTTGCGGGCAAATGAGAAAAACCTGGTTTGAGAGAGCTTTGTTCATTTCGTGGTATTGCGCAGTGGGGGACTGCGATTATTGTTATATGAGCACCCAGAAGAAGCTCATAAGCAATCCCAAGATGGCGAGAAGGCGCGAAGAGAGTGTTCTTGGCGAAGCGGTCATATCAAAGCTGTGCGGATGGAGGATTGAGTTTGTTTCCGGCGGCATCGGGTGCTGCACTGCCGACGAAATAGTGGGGCTTGTGAAGAAAATCCATCATATTACAGGGCAGAGGCAGTGGCTCAATGTCGGCGTTATGCCAAAGAGTTCTCTTGAGAAGTTCGGCGACAGCATTGAAGGCGTTTCAGGTTCTGTTGAAAGCGTCAATCCCGAAGTAAGGAAGAGGGCGTGCCCTTCAAAACCGCTCAGGCCCATTCTGAAAATGCTTGACGATGCTTCTTCACTCGGTCTGAAGAAGAGCATAACGATAATTATAGGCCTTGGAGAAACAGAAGAGGACATTCCCCTTCTGTTCAATCTTATAGAAGAGCACGGCATTGACAGGGTTACATTCTATGCCCTGAACCCGCATGAGGGAACGCGGTATGAGAGGGGTCCTGAAACTGAGTATTATTTGAAGTGGATAAAAGCAACGCGGGAGAGATTTCCCGGTTTGGAGATTATCGCGGGAAGCTGGGTGGACCGCCTTGACGAGATTCCTTCTCTGCTGAAAGCCGGAGCTGATGCATTCACAAAGTTTCCTTCAATCAAGCTTTTCAATTCGTCATACGCAAGAAGGGTTGAGAAGCTTCTCGCAAATGAAGGCATTGACTTTGAGGGCACTTTCACAAGGGCTCCGTCATGGCAGTCGGTTGTCAATGTTGTGGATGCGCTTCCGTTTAAAGATGAACTCAAAAGGAAGATTCTGGCTAAAGCGGAGCAGTACCACCGGCTTCTTTTGAAGGACAAGAAGTAAGAAAAGGAGCAAGGATTAAGTGGCAGGCATTTTTCGGGGTGATGCTTTCCGCCCTGTTTCAGCCCAGTTTATTCTCTTGAACCACGCCAGGCTTATTATCCCTGATAAGACGTATGCAAGCGC
>RFJB01000157.1 GCA_003695045.1 Candidatus Woesearchaeota archaeon
CCTCTTAACTGAACAGTGGTTTAAATAGACATTTTTGTATTTTGGTCTATGTCCTGCTGTATCGGTTCCTCTGGAGGAAGAAACGCAAAAAATCAAAACAATGATGGCATAAACATGTAATCTCCGTAAAAATGGCAAACATCAAAGTGCTCATGTTCGGATGGGAATTCCCGCCTTACAGCAATGGCGGTTTAGGGACTGCCTGCTACGGCTTGACAAAGGGGCTTTCCAGGAAAGGCATAGATGTAACCTTCGTAATTCCCAAAGCTCCGGGAGTCCCTGATAGAAGCCACGTGAAACTTCTTCCTGCCAGAAACGTCACCCTTGAGCAGATGAAGGGCGTCTCATTCAAATATGCGGAGTCCCTTATAGGCCCTTACATGACTCCCGGCGAATACTATGAGATGCTGAGAAGGCACCAGTCGCGGCTAAAGATTAACCCTTCCGACGCTCCCGTCTCTATGTACGGCTCTGACCTCTTTGAGGAGGTTGCCCGATATGCAGAAAAGGCACGCCTCATAGCGCTTCACACCGATTTTGACATAATTCATGCGCACGACTGGCTCACTTACAAGGCAGGAATTGCTGCAAAGCAGGTTTCCGGAAAGCCGCTTGTTGTCCATGTTCACGCTACTGACTTTGACCGCACAGGCGGTCATCCATACCAGCCGGTTTATGACATAGAACGGGAAGGGATGCACGCTGCTGACAAGATTATAGCAGTAAGCAACTATACCAAGCAGATGATTGTCAAACATTATGCTGTCCCTCCCGAAAAGGTTGAGGTGGTTCATAACGCGGTTGACCTGGAAGCGCACTCCTCCCAGCCAATGTCTTCCTCTGATGCCTTCAGGGATGCTTCTCCCACTGATGAGTCCTCTGCTTCCCCTGATTCGGGCGGGCCAACCAAGCCCGGCGACAAGATTGTTCTCTTCTTGGGCCGTCTAACGCTTCAGAAAGGCCCTGATTATTTCCTCTATGCTGCCAAGAAGGTGCTGGAGCACCAGCCCAATGTCAAGTTCATGATTGCCGGCTCTGGAGACATGGAGCGTTTTGTTCTGGAAAAAGCAGCCGAACTGGGAATCAGCCAGAATATTCTTTATGCGGGCTATCTCCGCGGCGAGGATGTGAACAGGGCATACCAGATGGCAGACCTTTATGTCATGCCTTCTGTTTCCGAGCCGTTCGGAATTGCTCCTCTTGAAGCGCTCAAAAATAACACCCCTGTGCTTATCTCAAAGCAGTCAGGCGTCAGTGAGGTTCTTACGCACTGCCTGAAGGTCGACTTCTGGGATGTTGAAGAAATGGCAAACAAGATGCTTGCGGTTCTGAAATATGATCCTCTTAAAGAGTCATTGCGCGAGCACGGCAGTGAAGAGGTAAAAAAGTTCAGCTGGGACGAAGCTGCTGCCAGGTGCATCGGCGTTTATTCATCCGTCCTGAACTACAACGGAGTTGGTTGATGTGGTTTCAGTATGCTTTTACTTTCAGGTCCATCAGCCGTTTCGGCTGAGGCATTACAGGGTTTTTGATATAGGCAAGCACCATAACTACTTTGATGTCAGAAGAAACCATCACGAGATGGACAAGATTGCCAAGAAATGCTATATCCCCACAAACAACCTGCTCCTCAAACTGATTCACGATTTCAAGGGCAGGTTCAAGGTTTCCTTCAGCATTACAGGAACTGCAATTGAGCAGTTTGAAAAATACGCTCCCGAAGTTCTCGACTCTTTCAAACAGCTCGCGAAAACCGGCTGCGTGGAGTTCATATCCGAAACATACTATCACAGCCTCTCTTTCCTCTATTCCAGAGAGGAGTTCCGGGAGCAGGTTCTCAAGCACAGGAATCTCATGAAAAAACACTTCAATGCTGTTCCTGAGGTTTTCAGGAACACCGAACTCATATACAACAACGAACTGGCGGCTTTTGTCGAGTCAATGGGATACAAAGGCATTCTTGCCGAAGGTGCAGACCACATTCTGGGCTGGCGCAGCCCCAACTTTGTCTATAAGCCCGCAGGTACAAAGAACATCCGTCTCCTGCTCAAAAACTACCGCCTTTCCGATGACATCGCTTTCAGGTTCTCCAACAGGGACTGGGAGGGCTGGCCCCTTACTGCGGAAAAGTTCGCCGACTGGGTTTCTGCCATCAACGGCAGCGGTGATGTTGTGAACCTCTTTATGGACTATGAAACCTTTGGCGAACACCAGTGGAAGGACACCGGCATATTCAAGTTCCTGGAAAATCTTCCTGGCGCGATTCTGCGCCACAGGGACAACAACTTCAAGACCGTCTCGGAAGTTATAGATTCATATCCTGTAAGGGGAGAACTGGACATTCCTCATTTCATCTCGTGGGCAGACATTGAGAGGGACCTTTCTGCTTGGCTGGGCAACAAGCTCCAGCAGTCAGCTATTCACTATCTGTATGATATTGAAAAAACAATAAAAGAAACGAAAGATGAGTCAATAATCAGCGACTGGCGCAAGCTCACCACTTCAGACCATTTCTACTACATGTGCACAAAGTGGTTTGCCGACGGAGACGTTCACAAGTACTTCAACCC
>RFJB01000158.1 GCA_003695045.1 Candidatus Woesearchaeota archaeon
AAAGATACCTGTATGACATAAACAAAGCCCTCGTGAGAATATACGGAAAGCCGGTTATCGAACACGTTCTGGAATCAGCTGTTTCATCCCCAATAGACAGCATAGTGATTGTCGGCCCCGCAGAGGTCGGCGAGTGGCTCGGAAACAGCGAGTATGCCGGAAGGGTTCTGTTCAGGGAGCAGGGCGAAGAAAGAGTCGAGAATGTCCTCAGAGGAAAAGAAGCTCTCGGAAAAACCGGACCGACCCTGCTTCTCGCAGGAGACCTCCCGCTTCTAAGCTACAGGAACAAATGCATTGAAGAGATGCTCGATGAAGCCCTTGTGGAAGAGGCAGTCATTGCTGCGCCAGTCATAAGCAGGACATACGCCAGAAACCAGTGGGGCGAACTTTTCAGGCCTGAAAACAGCTGGGCGTCAGTAGGAAGCATGAGCTGGCAGGACGAAACCCACGAAGCCGACCATGCAGGAAACCTCCTCGTGAAGGAGGGCAATTACATTATTGCGGATTTCTCAGACAGAAGAATGAACATAGAGCCGCTGCGCGGCAGCCTCGGGCTGGTAAAGCAGAGATCCCTCAAAAACAAACTGAAAGGAATGTATGAAATCGTGAGAATAGTGAAGGAGAATTCAAGAAGAGCCGGCTATTCTCCCCTCAATGCAGTTCTTTACGCAGTCAACAAATACATCCAGATTCAGGCAGCATCAAAAACAAGGAGGATAAAATCAGCCACAGAGGAAGACCTCCGGAGAATAGGGGCTTGCGCCATAGGGGTGCCGCCTGAGGAGATTGCGTTTCCGGAAACAAGAGTTTTTGAACAGCATCCCGACCTTGACTCTCTCGAAGACGCTTACAGGATAGCGAGAGAGATTTACAGAAGATCGAACGGCGGGAAAGACATAAGCGATTACAGGGAACTGGAGGACAAAATAACCTATCCTACAGAAAGCGGTGAAATGCCCCTCATAAAAGCAGTTGGATACGATAAACTCCACGCTGCAGATTTCACGAGGAGAAAAGAGGACTGGGCGCTCCTCGCGGATGAGAGTTTTGCGGAGATAAGCCCAGACATCCTTAAAATCAACCCATTCTTTAACATGGAAGAACTTTTCTACGCGAAAATGAACCATAGTTTGAGAAAGCAAAAATTATAAAGCTCTTCAGATAAGCGGCCTGCATGTGGTTCATTCTTGCCCTGGCAACAGCCATAAGCGAAGGGATAAGAGCGGCATATGCAAAGCACGTTCTCAAAAGAGCCGACGAGTACATTGTTACATGGACGCAGCGGCTCATTCCCGTGCCGGCATTCATCATTCTCGCATGGCTTAATCTTCCGGACAACATAACTCCCAAATTCGTTGCTACTGTTGCTGCGGCAACAGCATCATTAATGATATCAAGCACATTGTATATGAAAGCGCTGCGGCTAAGCCCCATGTATCTGACAATGCCCTACCTTGCGCTCACTCCTCTTTTCATGCTTGTCACAAGCAGAGTAATGGTGGGGGAAGTTCCGAGCGTAAGAGGAGTTCTGGGCATAATACTTGTCAGCGCAGGAATATACTGGCTCAACTTTGAGAGAAACGGAAAAGCGAAAAGCTGGCTTGAGCCGCTGAAGGCGATAAGAAAGGAGAAGGGCTCGCTGCTGATGCTTATAGTTGCGTTTTTGTTCAGCATCGGCGCAAACCTTGACAAGATAGGTGTGACCGAGAGCAATTTTTTCTTTTACAGTTCTGTCACAGGCATAATGTTCTCCATCGCATATGCTCCTGCAGCGCTGGCAAAAAGCAGGACAATAAAAGAAGGGCAGGCATTCAAAAACTGGAAGCACCTCGCCCTCCTGGCAGTCGTAAGTTTCGTCACAATACTCTTCCACAACTCTGCGCTTTCAGCCGGAATGGCAACTTATGTCATCCCAATAAAACGCCTGTCAATCCTCGTCGGCGTTGTTGCAGGAGCGCTCTTCTTCAAAGAGAAGAAAGTGGGAAAGCACGCTGCCGCTGCAACGCTGATGATTGCAGGAGCCGCCCTTATTTCCACAGCATAAAAAAGATAAAAAGCAGAGTCATATCAATGTATATTTGAAAAGGATAAACGTTAAAAACATGAAAGAAAAAATGACTGTAAAATGGCAGCACGCACTCTTGAAAAGGAATACGACGCAATCGTCAGAAACACAAAAAAATACTTCTCGCAGGCAGGAATCAAAAAAGCGGTTGTCGGCGTAAGCGGAGGAGTGGACTCCGCACTTACCCTGAAAATTCTGGTGGACGCACTCGGAAGGAAGAATGTGCTTGCATTAGTGATGCCAGAGAGAGGGCTGACAAAAAAAGAAAACACACGCGACGCAACAGAATGGTGCAACGAACTGGGAGTCAGGCACCATCTGATATACATTAACAGGTTCATAAGGCCGTTCATAAGCCACAAGTGGAAGTCCCACAAAAAAGCCCTTATGAATGCCAAATCAAGGATGAGAATGGCGTTGCTGTATTATTTCGCGAACACAAACAATGCTCTCGTAGCAGGAACTTCAAACAAAACAGAGATAATGCTCGGCTACTTCACAAAGTACGGCGACGGAGGGGTGGATCTTGAGGTTATAGGAAGCCTGTACAAAACGGAAGTTTATGATGTAGCGCGAATGAAGGGAATTCCTGAAAGCATACTCAGCAAAAAACCGAGCGCGGAGCTTACATTCAAGCAGACCGACGAAAGGGAGCTTGGAATAAGCTATGAAGAAGCTGACGCAATTCTCAAAGAGTTTGAAAAAAAGAAAAACTGGACTAAAGTAAGGCACAAAAAGAAGAAGATTGTCCAGAAGCTGTTCGAACAGAATGCTCACAAGAGAAGCATGCCCCCTGTGATGAAAAGGAAATAAAAAGATGAAGGCAGTTCTTTTCCTGGGAAGGTTTCAGCCGTTCCACAACGGCCACCTGAAAGTTCTGGAGGAGCTTGCGGAAAAATACGACAAGGTCGTTATTGCAATAGGCAGCAGGCAGCACAGCAGAACAAAAGAGAATCCATTCTCATTTGAGGAAAGAAGAAGGGTCATAGAACAGATTGTGAAAAACAGGGGAATAAAGAATGCCGAGATAACAGGGATTGACGACATAAACAGGAATGAAGAGTATGTTGCGCATGTTGAGAAACACGCCCGATTCGACGCTGTCGCTACGGGAAATGAACTGGTAAAAAAACTCTTCAGGGAAAAGGGATACCGCATAATAGAACTTCCAAGATACTACGAACTTCACGCCGAGAATCTCAGAAAAAAAGTCATGGAAGGAAATGACTTCTCAGAGGATGTTCCGGAGGAAGTGGCAGAATTCCTGAAAGAAAAAGGAGCTGAAATAATAAGAAGAACAAACTCCGGCTAATCAAAAACATCTTTTATTCTTGAAAAAAACGGCTTGCTTTTGGACTCTTTGTCGAATTCCTCAAGGAGCTGCTTCTGCTTCCTGGAAAGCTTTGAGGGGACTTCAATATTCACCCTTATCTTTTCCGAACCCGTTCCGAACCCGTGCATGCTCGGCAAACCCTTGCCCCGCATCCTGAAGACAGTGCCGGGCTGCGTTCCCGGGGGAATCTTCAGCTTGGCATGACCCTCAAGGGTAGGGACTTCTATTTCCCCGCCAAGAGCAGCAAGCGTGAATGGGATTGACACTTCAAGAAGAATGTCATTGCCCTGCCTCGTGAAAACGGGATGGGGCTTTACCCTGACATAAACATAGAGGTCTCCGGGAGGCGCATTCCGCTCTCCTGCTTCTCCCTCTCCGGGTATTCTCAGGCGGGTGCCGCTTTCAACACCCGGAGGAATATCCACAGTGATTTTCTTTGTCTTTTCGACTCTGCCCGAGCCATGGCATTTACGGCAGGGATTTTTTATTATCTCACCGTGACCCCTGCACTGCGGGCAGACAGTGGAAGTGGAGAACATTCCGAAGGGAGTCCTTTGGGCTCTTCTCACCACGCCTCTGCCGTGGCACGAAGGGCACGCGCTTACATCGCCGTCATCAGAGCCGGTGCCGTCACACGCGTCGCATCTCTCAAGCTTTGAAACGCGCATCGTCTTTGAAGTGCCGGTTGCCACCTCATTAAGGGTGACTTCCACTTCTGCCTGGAGGTCTGAGCCGCGCTCCCTGCGCCTTGGCCGCGAAGAAGAGCCGAAGCCGCCCCCAAAAAAGCTATCAAATATGTCGTCAAAGTCGAAGCCGAAACCTCCAAATCCGAAATCGCGAGGGTCAAAACCCGCTCCGCTGCCGGAAAAATCAGAGCCCGCATGACCAAACCTGTCATACTCGGCGCGCTTTTTTTCATCAGTAAGAACTGCTGCCGCTTCGTTAATCTCCTTAAATTTCTCAGCCGCCTGGGGATCATCCTTGTTC
>RFJB01000159.1 GCA_003695045.1 Candidatus Woesearchaeota archaeon
GTGAAACATTGGTCAGCACTTCCATCGTGTCTGCAGTGCCCGCGGGGCTGGTGATGCTCCTCGTGCTCGTCTTCGGAATGAAAAGCCCCGCGGCTGCCAGTATCGGAACAACAACCATGGTTGTCCTGTTTCCTGCTACTCCTCCGATGCAGTGCTTGTCAACAACAGGGTAAACATCCAGCTCCAATGTTTCCCCCTCGTCAACCATTGCTTTTGTGAGCGCAATGGTTTCTCTCATGGAAAGCCCCCTGAAGTAGTTCGCCGCGATGAAATATGTCAGCTCGACATCGCTGAGGGCGTTTGAGACAGTGTCCCGCACTATTGTCCTCAGCTCTTCTTCGCTCAGCGAGTGTCCGTCAAGCTTCTTTCTTATGTAGGAAACAGATACCGGCCTCTGGTCAACGAAGAGAAGCACGCTCTGCCTCGGCCTCAGGTCCAGGAGGTTCATGAGCTCCACGTTGAGAGCCACATGCCCCGGGGGAACAGCATCGTCTGAAACCGCGATGTCTACGAGCGCTCTCATCTGCTTTTCCGGCTTGTGCGCGTTTCTGAGAAGAACCCTGTCAGTGTGGTTAAGCCCGTGCATCTCTGCATCAAGCTGGTTTATGATGGCAATCATCGGCCCTCCGGTAAGAACTTCAGTGCTTCTCGCTGTAAGCTTAATCATGCGCACACCTCTTTTTTGGACTCTTCCTTCTTTTCTTCCTCTTTTTTAATGACCCTTGCAGTATCTCTTTTTCTTTTACCCTCTTCTTTCACTGCTCAAAACTCAAATTCCTTTCCATAGATTTCCATGAATGTGACAAGCAGACCGAGTATGAGCGGACCATAAATCACGCCGACAATCCCCATAAGCTTGAGCCCGCCGAGAAGCCCGATCAGCACGAGAGCAGGATGAAGCTTTGCCTTTCCGCTTATCAGCTTCGGCTTGAGGAAATTGTCAACAGTCCCCACGATAAGCATTCCGTATGCAAAGAGCCCGATGCCCCTTCCTGCCGCAACCCAGGAGCCGACAACCACTCCCTTGATTATGAGGTAGAGCGACGCGGGACCCCAGACAATGGCGGTTCCCACCATGGGAATCAGCGCGGCTATTGCTGTCAGTATGCCCCACACCACCGGCGACGGAAGCCCGAAGATGAAGAAGCCGATGCCGGCTATGACTCCCTGCGCGAACGATGTGAGCAGCTGGCCGTAAACCACTCCGTGAACCACGTTACCTATCTTTTCCTGGAGCTTTCTCTCCTGCGACTTCTTGAACGGCACGAACTCCCAGAAGGAGTCAATCAGCCGCGGCCCGTCCTGGAGCAGGTAATACATTATGAACAGCGCCAGAAACAGCTCGAAGAGGCGGCTCGGAATGGAAAATATGAAGTTTGACGATGCGTCAACAAGGAACAGCGCGCCTTTCTTGAATGCCTCTCCAAGGTAGAACGCGATGTCTGTCTCGCTCATGAAGCTTCCAAGCCGGGAAACAATCGTGCAGTAAACTCCGCTGCTGTTGGCGGAGCATCCCTGCTCGAGAAGCGCGCCCTGCGATGCCTCCCTTGTGATCAGGTACGCATTGTAAGCTTCCCTTGACAGAATGTTCAGGGTGAAAATGAGAGGGATGATTATGATCAGAATCACAATTACTACCGTCAGGATGCCCGACACTGCCTTGCTCTTCACCTTTCTCTTCAGCCACTTGAACATCGGAAAGGAAAGGTAGGCAAGTATGCCTCCTGTAAGTATTGCACTGAGAAACTGGAACATGACCGCAGCGCTAAGAAGCACCACTACCAGAAAGCTTGCCAGGAAGAAGTACTTCTGCTTTCTTCCAAGCACTTTTTCCGACTCGCCCATGTCATGTTGTTTTCCAGCCATTCTTGCCCTCCTTCGTTCTCAAACACGCCTCATTATATAAACCTTTTTTTCGGGGCGCCGCTCTCACGCCTGGCTTCCGGCCTGCCCTTCCGCTTTCTGCTGCCTGTAATAATTCGCGTAATACACCGCATACTTTCTGTACTGCTCAAGATACGGAACAATCTTCTCAAAGTTTTTCACGAACCTCATTCTTCCATAACCAATCACGATTGTTGCCGTCCCGAAGATTTTGTCAATGAAATTCTGCTCTGCCTCCGGCGGGCTTGCCTGAACCCAGAAAACCTCGTCCTCGTCCTTCTCAGAATGGATGATTATCCTGTCCGTGTAGACCTCTGCCCTCATCCTCTTTGCTTTAGTCCATTTCAGCACGATGTCGAGCAGGAGCAGCATTCCGAGGAACGCCCATATGAGCCAGTTCACGATGTCCGGAATTTCCATCTTCAGGAGAAACACATTCACCCAAATCCCGGCATAAAAAAGCACGCAGAGGAATGCCGTTTTTATTCCCTCTGGAACGAGAACTCTCGCAAGCGAGGGCTTTATGACATACCTCGGATATCCCTGTGCTGGCATTTTTTGTTTCTCCGCTCTTTATACCGCCATCTATCTTGCTTAAAAATTGGAAACCGGCGTTATAAAGATTTGTGAGCATTCAGGAGAAGTAAGTTCTCCCGTGTTCTTTCCCTGCAGCTTTCCCGCCGTTTTTCACCAAATCCTGAACAGATAACTGAACATTTAAACCGAGATTTTAAAAACTGCGCAGCACGGCAGAATCACCATGCCTCACAACAAAATCCCGCTGAGGAACCCGGAGAATCGCCCATTCCTGCTCCTTCCAGTTTCTGCATTCTTCATTTTCCTTCTTTTCGCTTTCTCTCTCGTCTCAGCTCCTGTTGTTTCTGCAGGAGAGAAATACTCCTTTGAGAATGCTGAGAAACTCAAGCCGCTTATAGAATGGCGCGACTACGGTCCCGAAGCATTTCAGGAGGCGCTGAAAGAGAACAAGCCAATATTCCTCCTCTTGACAGCACCCACATGGTGCTACTGGTGCCAGGTTTATGAAAGCGAGGACTACCTTTTCAACGATGCGGTCTATCCGTACATCAACAGGCACTTCATACCAATCTATGTTGATGCTGACAGGAGACAGGACCTTACCAGAAAATATCTTGAGGGGGGCTGGCCCTCCACAACAGTTATGACGCCCGGCAGGCAGCGCCTCTTCGGCTTTTCAGGAGTGCGGCCTGTCAGCATAATGCTTGAGAACCTGAAAAAAGCCGTTGATTATGTCAATTCAACGCGCGCCTCTTCATCAGCAAACAGCCCCTCTCTCACGGCAGAACTCTACAGGAAAGAGTATGACAACAAATCATATCCGATTCCTGACTCTGCAATGCTTAACCGCATCATAGCCGGCTACAAATACCACCTCCTGCAGGTCTTTGACCCTGCTTTCGGCGGCTTCGGAACAGGCCAGAAATTTCCCCAGGGAAGGACTCTTGATTACGCGCTTGAGAAATACTCCCGCTCAGGAGACGAGCGATTCCTCAATGTGGTTCTTACCACAATGAGAAACCAGTACACAAAAACCGACGAGATTGAAACGAACTACAACCTGTTCGACCCTGTTGAAGGCGCCTTTCACCGTTACGGCACAAGGCGCGACTGGACTCCTCCGCACTACGAGAAGATGCTTTACGACAACGCCCGCCTTCTCAGGGCGTACTTCCACCTCAAAGTCATGGCAGACATGGACGCCGTTTCTTTGTCGTCTGACGATTACGCGGTCCTTAACGACATTGTTTCAAAGACGCTCTCTTACATAAGCAAAAACTGGTATGATTCTTCAGCGGGCGGTTTCTACGGCAACACTGACGTCCACGGCGAGGACTCATACTACGGAAAAAATCCCAGGCCTGAAGAAAAGCCCCGCGTGGAGAAGACAAAGTATGCCGACTGGAACGGGCAGGCAATAGTTACCTATGCAAATCTTTACAGGTGGTCTTTGAACAGCACAAACACGAGCCGGGCGGAACTCTATCGCGGCGTGGCAGAAAAAAGCATTAACTTCTTCCTCAGCGAAATGCTTACTGAAGACGGTTTCTACCACTATTACGCAAACAGCACCAGGGCTGTACGGGGAACTCTTGCCGACAACGCCTACATGCTGCTTGCCCTCGTTGAGGGCTTTGATGCCCTCGAAAACGACGAGTACCTCCGCGCGGCAGAAAAGACGGCGGATTACATGCTGGAGAATCTTTACGACTGGAGAAATCACGGCTTCATTGAGAGAAACAGTCCTGATTTGGAACTCTATGCTCCCGGAGAGCATATTGACCTGAGAAAGCCGGTGGAAGAGAACGGGGTTTCTTCATATGCCCTTCTCAAACTCTACCTTTTTACCGGAAAGAAGGAGTACCTTCTTGCAGGGCTTGAAACCCTTGGATATGTTGTTTCCAATATGGTGGGCCTCGACAGGGGCTACTATGCCGTCAGGGCGGCAGAGCTTGTCCTGAACGAAGACCTTCTTTCCGAATACGCATCAAATGCCAATGCTCTCTCCTCGATTGAGAATGAAAAAACATCCTCGTTGTGGATTGACAAGCTCTTCATGCCTGAACAGGGCAGCCAGTCCGAATCTGTCACGCCTGACTTCCGGCTCAAAGACGAGAACGAACTCAACCGGCCCCTGCTTTTGCTTCTCGTAATAGCTGTTGCTGCAGGACTGCTCTCGTTTCTTTCTCCCTGCACTTTGCCTCTCGTGCCTGCCTATGCCGCTTTCTTTCTCAGGTCTGAGAGGAAGAACATAACGGGAATGACTCTTTCTTTCCTGGGGGGACTCGCGCTTACATTCACAGCCATGGGCGTAAGCGCTGCGCTCATAGGCAGAGTGACGTCAAACAACCTTGAGGGCTTTGAAAGAATCGCGGGCGCTCTTCTTGTGGCAGCAGGCGTTTACATCATTTCAGGAGGCGGGTTCTCAGGGCTCAGGATAAAAAAGAAGAAGCCAGCCAGCTACGCGGGCGCTTTCCTGCTCGGCTCTACAATGGGCGTTGCGTGGACGCCCTGTGCGGGACCAATACTCGTTTCAATACTCATTCTCGCTTCAGCATCGGAAACAGTTCTCTCCGGCGGCCTGATGCTTCTCGCCTACTCTCTCGGTCTCGGGCTTCCGTTTCTTCTTTTCTCCGGATTTGCTTCTTCCGCCGGCAGAAAGAGCCGGCTGTGGAAACTTCTCAGAGGAAAAACAATCAGCATCAAGATTGCCGGCAGAAAGTTTTCATTCCACACTACGTCCGTTTTTGCAGGAGCCCTCTTTATCATCCTCGGAGTTCTGCTTTTCACAGGCACATTAACATCATTTAACAGGTTCATTCCGGCCGGCTCCTTGCAGAGAATTATCTTTTCCGGTGAAGAAAAGCTTCTCTCGCTTGTCAGGTAAGAATATGGATGCGGGGGGCGGGATTCGAACCCGCGAACCCACTAAGGGACAGGATTTCCAAAGAATTCACCGGCTTCTGCCGGCTGTCCCCTTAAGTCCTGCGCATTTGACCAGGCTTTGCTACCCCCGCATAGGGCAGGCATGTTCCAAGAAGTGTTCCTGTTTTTAAAAGGTTTGTTGTTCGGCCCGAATCATTTCATGTCCTGTACGCAGGCATTATGAAGAGTTCGTTCTTGTTCAGGTCAAATGCCAGGTAGCGCTCAACAGATTCCGGCTGTTGGAGATTGAAGAACCTCCCTTCAGTTCTTCCATAGCGTGCAAGGGTTTTTAGGGTTTCTTCAGCAAGCAGTCCCAGCGATTTTATCAGGGCGTAGTCCTTTTTGATTCCTGCCGGGCGGTATATGTTGTATGTTGCCTGGATTGCGTGGAATAAGTTGTCAAACTGCACGAGCTTTCCCAGTTCATTGGCAAAGTTGAGATACTCTCCTGCCTCTGGCGGAAGCGTTGCGAGAAGCTCAATCGCTTCAGGTCCCGAAATTCCGCGCATGCTTGTTTTGACAATGCTTTCCAAAAGTTCCTGCCCGAGTTCTGACGGAAGATACTTGTAAACTTCCTGTTCAATCTGTTTTCTTCCGAGAGTGCCATACCCTGAAACGAAGTATGTTTTGAGAAGGTCGAGGAATGCCTCTTTGTTTTCAAGCACGAACTTTCTTGTTTCTTCGCCCATCATCATCCCGGCTGCCGTGTCAAGCGTCAGGTTCATTCCGGCGATGGCATTGTCAGGATTGTAAGCAGTGAGATATTCTTCATTTATGTTTATTGAACTGGGGCGCAGCTCTTTCATGCCGTATGCTTACTGAACACTATTATTTATTACTTTCGAGAAGTTAAGGATTTCTTAATGCTCAACCGCGATAAACAGGTCTTTTGGCCTCACAACCGGCTGAAAAAGAAGTATAGCCCCGCCTGGGATCCTCAGCGGGGACTGCGTCCCTCGCGCCCCTGCCCCGGGATATTTCGCTTCCGCTCAATATCCCTTTTTTATCTTCTTCTTGGGGTTGGGGTTTGCTTTCTTGAATTTCGTTAAAATCATAGCCCCGCCCGGATTCGAACCGGGGTCCTACGGTCCAGAGCCGTAGATGATTGGCCGCTACACCAC
>RFJB01000016.1 GCA_003695045.1 Candidatus Woesearchaeota archaeon
GAGGATGTTCTCAGGCATCATGTTAATGAGTCGAAGAACGACTTTGCGAACTGGATTCGCGACATTTTTGATGAGCGCGACCTTGCTGAGATTATCGCTGCTGAAACAGAAGCTACCAAGCTTCAGCTTGAAATCCTGAAGCATCTTGTCAAGAAGCATGTGAAATAACCGCTTTTTCTTTCCCTTTTCTCTTCTTCCCCCGTTGTCCTCTTCTTTCCTTATTGTCCTTTCGCCTATGCGTTTCTTTTTACATCTTTTTGTTTAAGTGATAAATTAAATAGGTTATTCTCTATAATTAACAAAACACTTAAATACTGGTTGTGTTATCTGTATACTGGGTTACTCATGGATTCCTCAGCTCCTTTTACGGACTCGAAATGGTCATTGCTTGAAGAACTCAGCAAACGTCCTTTGTCGCCTATTCAGCTTGCCGAAGCCACGAACACCTCGGTTGCGAACATCAGCCAGCAGCTGCGCCTTCTGGAAGCATACGGGCTGGTCTCCAAGGAGAGAACATCCAACTACGAAAAAGGAAAGCCGCGCGTGGTGTATAGGATTGCGCATCCTCAGGCATTCATAGCAGCACTCGGCACTCCGGTTGCATTCCGCCAGCTTATAACTCTGGGAAGCGAAGAACTTCTTCTTCTGCGCTTGTGGAGCAGCTTTGATGCCTCCCACAGGCCAGTCCTTAACCGGCTGGCTCTTCACCTCATGCCCCATCTCTCCCAAATTCATTTCTTCGGCTTCCTCAGGAATAACAACTCAAAAGCATCCTTTCTGCTTGTTGTGAACAAAAAATCCCTTGCGACCCTTCAACGCCTTTGCTTCAAGTCAGTTCTTCATGCTGGCAGGCCGGGCTCAGGGCATACTTTGAAGCTTTCCTTTCACTTTGTTACTTTTGAGCGGCTTTCCTCCTTAATGAAAAAGCTCAGAAAAAAGTCAGACCAAACCGGGAAAGAACTCTCTGAACACGATTTCCCGCTTCTGATTTCCAGAATAAACCCTTACGGAAACCCCCAATACAAAACCCTTTTCGCTTCCTCTGAGATGCTCTCCCTCCTCTCCCAATGCGAAATTGATTCTCCTGAGATTGATTCTCCTGATAACAAATCATCACGGAATGAGGTGTGAATATGACCCGCAAAGACAACAGAATGACGGTAAAAGAAATGATAGATGAACTCTCAACAGACGACCTGTACAAGCTTCAGTTTGACCTCAAGTCGGGAGGCAGGCATCTCAAGCATCTCGTCGACGAGCGCATTAAGGCAATAGAATCCCGGCCGAGGAAAATATGCGCCACCTGCGGAACCCCGCTTTCCGACGACGAATCAATCTACACCCTTACTTTCGGCCCCCCTGATTTCAGAAAGCAGGCAAACTTTTGCGGCCAGGACTGCCTTGAATACTTCCTTGAACGAATGAAACCATTGAAGACAGTCCAGAGAGAGGAATCCGGCATAAATCCCGCTCCAAAGCCGCAACACCATCCTGTCAGGAGGCGGAAACAAAACCCTTCGCTGTTCAAAAAACTATTCAGGTGGTCCGGAAAATGAGTTCCATAAAATTTGCAGACATGTTTTTCCAGCGCAAGTATGTGGACTGGAACACCTGGCTCTCGCTAATTCCCGAAGCAGAGTCGGAATACTACGCCATTGTCGGCGGCAGGTTCAAAATTTGCGGTTGATTCCAAGCAGCCGCTTCCAGCAGTTAACATTCAAAAAAAGAGGTGTTCAATCTAGATGGATGACGACAAGCTTTACCGCTTCATAAAAGAGAAAAGCAAGCTTGTTCCTGTTGCCATAATACGCAACAGTTTAATCAGGCACGGCTATCCAAGGTCTGCTGTTGACGAAGCGGTAAAAAGGGTTCTCCTTGAAAAAAGGGAGGAGCGCTGGCTCGAAGAAAAGGAGGACGTCTTCAGGGACTTCTCATCAGGACAAGACGAGCAGGACGCTCCCAGGAAGCTTGCCGCCACAAAACCCTCAACTTCTGACGACTTTGTTCCGATTTCCGAACTTCAGAAATCTGCCGCGCTTAAGGAATCTTCAACTCACAACAGCAACATTCATTCGGACGTCCTCTCAGAACTAAAGGAAATCTCAAAAAAGGACCAACATGAAGAAAAGAAGTCGCGGAAAGTTATTCGCCTGCCGGAGAAAAAGCCCTCTGATGAAGAAGACAGCTCTTACCCTCTCATCACTTCCCTCAAAGAGCGCCTGCGCGGCTTCTCTTTATTCTCGCGAAGCCCTCGGGAATCCCCCGACATGCTCGGCAGGAATTCTTCCGACAGCAGTGTATCGCCTCCCTCTGACGCCGAACCTGTTAAACTGCCTCCGGTCCGGCATAATCAGTTTCCCGGTTCATCAGCAGCCGGCACCGACTCATCTTCAAAGGCGCCAAATGCTGCTTCCTCTGATGCCCGGGAAGATGAAGGAGACAGCCGGAAAGAAACGGCAGAGAGCATTTCTCCGGATTCTGCCGGCGCTTCCCCGGAACCTTCGGACTCAGAAGATTATGATGCGCATTTGAAAACAGAGAGGGTTCGCTTCAAACTCAACATTCCGCTCAAGCTTCTCCTGAAAGCAGAATTCAGGGAGGCGTACCTCTCACTGAAAAGAATTGCTTCGGAGATAGACCCTATAAGATTCACATACTTCCTTCTGGCTTCTTTTTCCGGAATAAGCGTGCTGTTGCTTGTCATCTTCGCGAGGACGCGCTATTTTGAAACGCTCACAAAATTTGTCCTGTCTGCCATAACTGTAATCTGCCTTGCGTATGCCTTCTTGTTCCTCGAGAAGAAATACTCGCTCAGGCACAGCGACAGGTTTGCCTTTGAGCTTTCAACCACTTTGGGGCTTGCCAGCTGGTTGATCTCCTCTTTCGCATCGCCGCTGTTCATGTTCCTCATTGTTTTTCCGGGGTTCCTGCCTGTCGCGCATTTCATCAGGAAGCTTTACAACGCAGACAAGAAACTCTCAGTCCGCATCGCCCTGATAATAACCGCTGTTGCTTTCGTATCATTTTACATCACAGGGCTGATCCTCGGAATCATAATCGCAGTAAGGGGGCTTGTGTTATGATTAACTCTTCAGACGTAACAAGCATTGCGAATTCCGCTCCGTTCAGGAATGCGGATCTGGTTCTGTCCGGGCTCGGCTCATCTTATGAAGGCATCTCCCATAAAGAGGCAGAACACCGCTTATCCGTTTTCGGCAGGAACCAGCTGGAGCAGCAGTCATCCCTGTCGCCCCTGAAAATCTTTCTCAACCAGTTCAAGAGCAGCATTGTGGCAATACTCATTTTTGCGCTCTTTGCTTCCGCGCTTCTCGGAGAATACACTGACGCTGCTGTAATCATGGCAATCCTCATACTCAATGCCATTCTCGGGTTTGTTCAGGAGTTCAGAGCTGAAAAGGCAATTCAGGACTTGAAGAAGATGGCGGCTCCCAAAGCAAAGGTTCTGAGAGGAGGAAAGCTGAAGCTTGTCGACTCCTCCATCTTAGTCCCGGGAGATGTAATCCTTCTTGAAGAGGGCGACAAGGTGCCTGCGGATGCGCGCATAATTGAATCGTCTGCGCTTCAAGTTCAGGAATCTTCTCTTACTGGCGAATCAATGCCTGTCTCCAAAAGTCCTTCTCCTGTTTCGCAGGGGAAAACCTCCATTCAGGACTGGTCCTGCATGGTGTTCTCTTCAACAATCGTTACGAGGGGAAAGGCAAAAGC
>RFJB01000017.1 GCA_003695045.1 Candidatus Woesearchaeota archaeon
AGGAAGGTACGCGCAGAACAGGTTCCACAAATCAAAGATTTTCATTGTGGAGCGCCTGATAAACAAGGTCACGGTGCCGGGCCACAAGGGAAAGAAGCATTTCAAGACGAGCTACCACATTACCGGCAAGACCATAACCGCGCAGCAGATTGTGGAGGAGGCATTCACAATAATAGAGAACCGCCTCAAGAAGAATCCGATAGAGGTGTTTGTCAGGGCTCTTGAGAATGCTGCTCCAAGGGAAGAGCTTATCACTATAGAATACGGAGGAGCCAGGTATCCAAAAGCAGTTGAGTGCGCTCCCCAGAGAAGGATAGACATCGCGTTGAGGCAGATTGCCCAGAGCGTCTACCAGAAGAGCTTCAATACCAAGAAGTCCGCTGCTTCCGCGCTTGCAGATGAGATAATAAACGCTTACAATCTCTCAAATGCGTCGGCTGCAATCCAGAAGAAGCTGGAGCTGGAAAGGCAGGCGGACAGCTCAAGATAATCGCAGCCAAACTTTTTTTCTTTCTTTCAACACTCTTCAATTTCCACATTTAGAGGATGCTGTGTGCAGGTGACTTTCTGGGATTCGGCCTGGACCACAGGATAAATTCTGAGGGCTTTGAGCGTGCCAACTTTCCGGGAGACGTCCGGGACAGCGTAGCGAAAGACAGCCCCCCGCTCGGAGGGATGGTATGAGATGTTTGTTGAGGAGTTGGTGCCGGTTATTTCTATTGTTATGCCCACAACGCTTCGGTCATAGGACTCCACAGCCACCTGGAGAAGGTCAAGGTTGTGGTCAAAACACGTTCTGCTTCTTCCGTTAAGCTCTGAAACACGGAGTTCAGAGCCGAGGGAACAGTAAAGCATAATCTTTGACTGGGCATCGGTTGCCTTTACAGCACGCCCCGTTGCCTGGGGAGTGCAGGATGAGAGAAGGAACAGGAGCAAAACGGCAATCCATGAGTATCTGAAACCAGCCACCGAACCACCCAAGACCAATTATTGATTTAGTCCTTTATAATAGTATCGCAATTCAGGCAGGAAAAGAGTTAAAAAGAGCGCTGAATAAGAAAGAGGCATATGGGGCTTTCAAGCGTTCTGGTTTACAGCGCAGGTTTCATAGTAGTGATGCTCCTTTTCGTCGGAGGAGCAACGATGTACCTGCAGAATGTTGAGAAGGCAAAGGAAACCGTTCAGGAAGTCAGGGAAATGAACAGGGAAGACATTGAGATAATAAATGCAACTTATGACAAAAATGTGACGGCAGTATGGGCAAGCAACGAAGGCGAAACCCCGTTGAATCCGAACATTGTTGATGTGTATATTGACAGCATCTTTATTCCCAGAAACAGCACGAACAGGAACATAACAGTAACAGAAGCGAGAAATCCGGGCTTGTGGGACCCCGGTGAGAAAGCGCTTATAGAGATAGGGATGCACCTGCCTGCTGGAACCCATGAAGTAAGAGTAAGCCCGGCAAAAAGAAGCAACCTGAATGCAAAGCAGACCTTTACGAGTGGAATAACAACAAAAGAAACCCTTGCAGTCATTTCAGGGCAGTGGGAGCCGCCGTCTGGAGCAGGACTTACCTCCGGAGAACTTCTGGCGCTGAACAATCCGGCAGGAACCAACATAACTCTTAATGACACAAACAAAACGGCAGGGCTCGCTATTGACAATCCAAGCCATCAGCCGGCAGAGGTGCTGCAGGCATTCGTGCTGGCGGACTACAAAGCAGAGGGAATCGGCAGCAGCGGGTTTTCAATAGAGGCAAGAGAGGGGGCATACGGCGGCGCGCTCATATGCAACAAGAGTTTCGGGCCCGTATCAGGACTGGCAACGGCGTCGGTTAACTGCAGCGGCATAAGCCGGTCAAATGTGGGAAACCTTTATATTCTGCTCAACAACACCGCTCTGTCTGGGAGGAACATCAGCGTTGACTACGTGAGAGTCAATGTGACATATATTTATGAGAACTGAAAAATGAAATTCGCGTTTTTTCCGGCAAAGGCAAAGAGCAGGATAAAGATTCCAAAGAATGTTCTTGACGAATTGCCGCAGAGAATAGGGCTTTTTACGACAGTTCAGTTTGTTGAGTCCCTGCAGGGCATAAAAGAGCAGATAGAGAAGACAGGAAGGGAAGTTCTTCTTTTAAGGCCGCCGCACTCGGTCAGGGAGGGGCAGCTTCTCGGTTGCGGAATAAAAAAGTTTGACGAGAGCATAGATGCGTTTTTGTTTGTGGGCGACGGCAGGTTCCACCCTCTGACATTGTTGCTCCGCAACAACCAGAAGGTCATCTGTTACGACCCCTTCACAAAGAAGAAGAGCGAACTTACGAAAAAGGATGTTGAATACGCTCTTAAAAGGGAGAAGGCAGGATATGTCAAATTCCTCTCAAGCAAGAGGGTTGGAGTTCTTATTTCGACAAAACCAGGACAGAACCGGAGGAATCTTGCGAAGAAGCTGAAAGAACACTTTCCGGACAAAAAGTTCTATTACTTCCTGTTTGATCAGCTGAATTTTGCCGAACTTGAGAATTTTCCCTTTGTGGAGTGCTGGGTCAATACGGCGTGCCCGAGAATAATGATTGATGACATCAGGAAGTTCAGGAAGCCGGTTATAAACATTGAAGCCCTGCTTGAGAAGTTCCTGCCTGAAGGGACAAAGATTCCGCCAAGATAACCAGGACAACAGGGGCATGCCTGCCTTGAAGAAGCCGAAGCACTCATCCGATCCCGGGCAATGCAGCGTCGTTAGTCCGTGTAGTTGAAGAAGTTCTCCTCCGCATCAAGCACCACGTAATCCCTGATGATGTCTATCATCTCCCTGGGCTTCCAGGGATATTCTTCAGAGTATTTCCCCCTTTTCATGTTATATTATAATGTTTTGGGAGTTAATATAAATTGGGCATATGCGGCATATACGGGAAAAAAGAATGAGAAAAAACATTCCCTCCCAATCAGCCCATTAGAACAAGAGCCAGAAAGAACCCGATGATTATTCCGATTATGAGGCCGTGGATAAGCTCCTTGGTGCCGTATTCTATTTCTTCTATCCTGTGAAGCTCCTCAAGAACCTCTTCTTTGTTAGGAGAAGACCTGCTTGACGATGATTTTTTCCTTGCAGCCATATGCAACACCCCTGGTTTATTTCAAGCCCCTGCCGGGCTTCATCCAGCGCAGCTCAACCTGGCCAAGCGCCCAGAGAAGAGCGGCTGTTCCGAAGAAGAGCGGAAATACAATAAGTTCGCGCCCCCGTATGAGATAATCCAAACTTCCGTAGTAAAGAGGCCGGTTTGCTCCCCACAAAACAATGAAAAGACCTATGCCAAGGCATGTGCCTGCGAGAAAAACAAGGAGCAGGCCTACAAGCTCGTGCTTCTTAAGATTTGATTTTACCATGAGCCATTCCCCTCTTAGTAATCTGGCAGTGCCTTTTTATAAAACTTTCTGGAATTAAGCCACGCCTGCGAAATGGTAAAGTTACTTTTTTACCATCTCATAAAAAAACAGGACAAGACCGCCCAGATAGAACAGGATGATGACGCCGAACATCAGAAACAGAAAGAGGGCAACAAACCACTTCTGATGGCTTAAAAGGAAGATTATGTTCCTGATGTAGTAGTTGCTTGTGTCTACAAAGTAGAAGTATATGTAGAGTGAAAAGAACGCCATGCTGACAAAGAGTTCAGTGAAAACATAGAAGCGCTTGAGCAATCTGTTTGCAGACAGGATATAAACAAGCAGCCCGACGAACAGCGCTGCTGCAAGCGAGTGCAATAAAGGCATCTGAGAGGTCAGGGGCGAAAGCGTTTGAATATCAACCCCGACAAGAGATGGATTCGCCAGCGACTTTATTTTGAAAGCCGGAGTCAGAATGAACGCAGTGACTGATGAGGCGAAAAGAGCCAGAATGAATCTGGGAACTACAATTGGCCTTTCCCTGAAAAGGACGTACCATAAAAAAGCGGGGGCTGTAAGAAGCATCAGTATGGCGATTGCGTTGAGGGCGTAAACCGAAAGCAGAACATATGCCTGCCGGATGGAAAGGGCGGATGAGGCAACATCCTTAAGGAAGAGCTGCGGAAGCGCGTCATGCCCCGGACCAAACTGGCTGAAGTAGAGGATGTCGTGAAACCCGACAAGGTATGGAATGACAAAGTTGCCGACGTCTGTGACAAGGTGGAGAACAAGCATCCCTGCGATTCCAAGAAATATCCGCGTCTTCTGGTGAAACAGGTTTATGAATTTGAGATAGAACTCTTCGCCCATGTTGCCCAGCTTGTAGAGAAGCGTTTCGGTTCCGAAGTCCTTTGCCTTGAACAGGTAAAAGAACAGACCCAGCATCAGAAGCGGCGCATCAACTGCAATGGCAAGCCACTCCATCATCAGGTTGAAAACGACAACAAAAAAGAAGACATACACGAGAAGAATTATCAGAAAACGGAGGGCGAACTTTCCTGCTGTTTTAGGGCGCGGGCCTTCTTCGTGAATGACATGCATCAAACTCGGAATGAGAATGTCGTAGCGGTAAGCAGCATACATCGCAAGCAAAAACAGGGCTGTTCCGCCGACATAGAAAAAGAACTGTTCAAGCTCGGCTGCATACTGAACTATCAGCCGGTAAAGCAGGGAGAGCTCCTCGGGGGCTTCGTGGATTGCCGCGGAAGAGTATGCGACGAAGTTTTTTATTATCAAACTGAAGTAGGCAAAGATGAGCGCAGAATCCATCTTCCGGTGGCGCTTGCCGAAGAAAATCTTGGTGGGGCTTGCGGTGTAAAGCAGGTACCCGAGAGCGGTCCACGAGATTATCTTCTTCGTGTAGTCCAGGTCGGCAGAGAGTATCTCAAAAAAGTCAAGAACATTGAGAATAACTATTGCAAACAGGATTAACTCTTCTATTCTGAGCCCTGCAGCCCTGATTGCGCTTTTGAAGTAGTTGGTCATTTTTGAAAGGGTCTATTCGTTTTCCAAACTTGCTGGTTTGAAAATGAACTTGATATTCACAGAGTAATTCAGAGTAACATTTGAGTTGAAAACCCTCGGCGATGATGCCCGGACAACGACGCGCTTCTGCATGCCAGGCACAATGAGAAAATCGTTGTCCGAGAAAGATATGAACTCGGAACCGTTGCCCACGGCTATTATAGTTACTCGAGCAGGGAATGAAGCAGAAACATCAACGGTCTTAGAAGCAGAACTGTGAGGTGGAAGGGTTCC
>RFJB01000018.1 GCA_003695045.1 Candidatus Woesearchaeota archaeon
AAGAGCGGCTTACGGACATTGCAAAGAAAGAGAGGGAACTCTCCGCGAGGGAAAAGGAGATCGCAAAGAAGGAGGAGAAGATAAGCAAGGTTAAGGAGATAAGAGCATCCATTGAGTCGCTCAAGAAGAAGGAGAGCGAACTCAAAAAGCAGTACTCTGCTCTGGAAAGAAAGACCTCTGCACTTGAGAAGAAGTATCTTGGAAGAAAGAGCATTAAGGACAAGGAAGAGGAGCTTCAAGCCAGGGAGAGAGAGCTATTTGAGAGAGAGCGCCAGCTGAAGGAGTTTGAGAAGCGCCTGAGATATGAGGAAAAACAGCTGGAAGAGATGGAGTTCAAGCAGTATCTTTCAGAGAACCTGTCTCCGACAAAATACATCGAGGACGTTGAGCCGTCCGAAAGGTTTGCGAGCCAGGAAGCAAAGTCGGTCCAGGACCTGCTTCTCAGGGCAAGAGAAGCCCTGAATAATCATGACATTGACCAGGCAAAGGCGATTTTCCAGCAGCTCAGGGATACCTTTGAAGAGGTAGTTCTGCCGGAAGCCCAGAAGAAAGAGCTTTACTACCAGATTCTTGAGTTGAAAACAGACATTGACCTGGCAATGCTAAAGTCGTGATATAAAGTCGCGGTATTCTGACGCCAGAAGCCCTTGCCTCAGGGTTTGCCTTTAAACAGGAAGGTAAAATGGCTAAGGCATTGTATAGCGGGAGAGAAGATTCTCTTGTGATTGGAGGTATTGTATTGCTTCTTCAGGAGTTTTGTACACCGGCAACTTCTTTTCTCCCTCAAGAAGATGATAATTGTCGTACTGATGTTTCGGAAGCCCTGCGCCCGCCACCCTATAATGATCGGCAAGATTGAAAATTCGCTGCCACGCCGCGCCTGTTATGTCTTCAACGCCGGAAAAGTTCACTATAACTGACTCAGGGTTAAATTTGAAGAGCGCCCTTTCGAGTTCGCTGACTGTCTGGTTATTCAGAAGCCCTTTCAGTGAAACCAGAGCAGGGCCGCTTCTGAGCTTTTCCATTGTGATTTGCAGCGGTGAGAGTTTCATTTTACCACCAAACAATAGTGACCAATATTTAAGCTTTTCGGTAAATGGAAGAAAAAAAGTTGGGAAAAACATATAAAACCCCTTTCCGGACAAACCCTTATGAATCTTCAGCTGGCAAAAGGAGTGCGCGACATTCCTCCCGAGGAGCAGATTGTCAGGCAGCGCATAATTGAAACAATAAGGAACGGCTTTGAGAGCTACGGCTTTCTTCCCCTTGAAACGCCGGTCATTGAGCGTTATGATGTTCTCGCCTCAAAGTATGCCGGAGGAGCTGAAATCCTTAAAGAAACGTTCAAACTGACTGACCAGGGAAAGAGGCAGCTCGCGCTGAGGTATGACCTCACAGTCCCTCTGTGCAGGTTCGTGGGCATGAACCCCACCATAAAGATGCCCTTCAAGCGATACCAGATGGGCCCTGTGTTCAGGGATGGACCCATAAAGCTCGGCCGTTACAGAGAGTTCTGGCAGGTGGACGCAGACATTGTAGGCGCCAGGTCAACCGCTGCCGAAGCAGAGATCCTCTCAATGGCGTTGAGAATACTCTCAAATCTGGAGCTTGACGCTTTCATAGAAGTAAACAACAGAAAACTACTTGATGCTGTTCTGGTCAAGGCAGGAGTAGAGAACGACAGGTTAGAGGATTTCATTCTGAGCGTAGACAAGCTGAAGAAGATAGGCGTTGAAGGAGTGAAAAAAGAACTGGAGGAAAAGGGCTTCTCAACAGAAACAATAGACGCAGCACTGGCTGCCCTTGCCGTCGAGGGAACGACAGAAGAAAAACTCAGCAAAATTGAGAAGTTCGTCGATGACAAAGAAGGAATTGAAGAGTTGAGAGAGGTCTTTGAGTCGGTCAATGATGAAAGAATAGTGTTCAACCCGTCCCTCGCGAGAGGGCTGGCGTACTACACAGGAACAGTATACGAAGCGTTCCTGAAAAACAGCGAGATAACGAGCAGCATCGCCGCAGGAGGCCGTTATGACAGGATGATAGGGCAGTTCCTACAGACGAAAAAGGAATATCCTGCAGTAGGCATAAGCTTCGGCCTGGAGATTATTGCTGACGCTTACAAACTGCTCGGAAGAAGCGAGAAGCAGAGTGTTGCAAAAGTGTTCATCATTCCGATAAACACGCGGAAGCAGTGCAGGGAGATTGCAGAGAAACTAAGAGATGCCGGCATAAACACCGACATGGACATTATGGGAAGGGGTATATCCAAAAACCTTCAGTATGCTAATTCTCTTTCAATACCGTTCGTGGTAATTGCGGGCGAAGACGAACTGGCAGAAAACAAAGTCACCCTGAGAGACATGAAAACAGGCCAGCAGGAAATGCTCTCTGTTGAAGAAGTGATAAAGAAACTCAGCTAGTTTTGGTTGTGATTACCGGCTCATCAAGAACGATGATGGTGTGTTCTGCCTGGCTTATCATTCCTTTTGCTTCATCAGAGAGGGGAGGATAATCGCGTATAACTCCTGCCCTGGTAAGGTTCAGCAGGCCCAGCCGGACTTGCGCGTAGGACATCCTTCCCGTCAGCCATCTGGAAGCAAACGGCAGGTTGTTGTATTTCTTTATTTCGTTGAGAAGCTGTCTTGCCATTCTGTCGCGCACGGGATTGGCGCTTATCTGCGAGAAGATTGAAGAAACGCCTCCTTCCTGAACAACGCCTGCTCCGGTTGAGGCAAAGGGCTCGATAGCAATTATCTGGCCCTCCTTAAGCTGAAGCTGGTTTCCGGTGTCCGTATTCGGAATTGACGGGACATCGTGCACCTCGTATCTTGAAAGCCCGTGACCTGCAAGGTTGCGCACGGGAGCAAACCCGTAGGAGGTTATGGCTTCCTGTATTGCCTTTCCAATCTCGCCTGTTTTGACGCCCGGCTTCACAATCTCAAGCGCTGATTCCAGCGCCTCTTTTGACGCCTTTATCAGGTCGGAGTAATTTCCGGACAAGTCCACTGTCGCGGCAGTGTCGCCTATCGCTCCGTTGACATGGACCCCTACATCCACTTTCACGATGTCGTCTCCGAAAACGGAATCATCATTTGGCAGAGGAGTATGATGCGCCGCAACATGATTCAGGGAGATGTTCACAGGAAAAGCCGGCTGGCCTCCAAGCTCTCTTATCTTGGCTTCTATCTTTTCGGCAACCTCAAGCATGCTGGCCCCTTTTTTCACAAGAGAACAGCCGAAGTCGCGCGCCTGCCCCGCTATTTTTCCTGCTGTTATCCAGTCGTCAAGTTTGTTTTCATCATTGGCTGATACCATTAAAGCACCCTTGACCCCTGAGGTCTGCAGTTGATTATTTAAATATTGTGGAAAACCAAAACGCTTAATAGTCATGGTTTCACCATCGCATATGAAAGTGTTCAAAATGAAGAAAGCCGTCGGAGATGTTTACTGGACCCTGAGAAGCAGAGACATTGCCGTGCTGGTTCTTGTTCTTTTCGGAGTGCTTGCTGCACTGACTGCTTCCGCAGCAGCGTTTCCGGACAATTCGCTGGACATGGCTGTCAACGAGTTTTTTGAAGGCATACACGGCACCTTCCTGGATGAAGTGATGTACGGAATCACCATTCTCGGAAGCATCGGCGGAGTGCTTCTTCTTATGGCTGCGGTTGTGTTCATCCTGGGAAGAAACAATGCATGGCTTGACGCTGCTGTTTCCGTTGTTGCAGTCGGAGGGGCGCAGCTGGTAAAGGAAGTTATGAAATCCGCCATAAGGCGGGCAAGACCTGAAAACGCGATTATTCACGCTGAGGGCTTCAGCTTTCCAAGCGGGCATGCCACGGCAGCGGCAGCAGTGGCTGTTGTTCTGGTCTTCGTTCTCGGCAAGCATCTGAAAGGCAGAACAAAAAAGACAGTTGAATGGTTCGCTGTTGCTTACGGAGTAATGGTCGGGTTCAGCAGGATTTTCCTGAATGTTCACTGGCTCAGCGACGTTATGGCGGGCTTCGCCCTGGGAGCGGGATGGAGTTTCCTCATGATGCTTGTTTCAAGTCCTGTTTACAAAAAACAAAAAGAGGCACTGGAGGGATAGCATGATAAAGCTTGTATTGTTGAGACACGGGGAAAGCGTCTGGAACAGGGAGAACAAGTTCACCGGCTGGACGGATGTTGACCTTTCCGAAAAAGGCATCGAAGAAGCGCATGATGCCGCAAAGCGCCTGATGAGAGAAGGTTTTACCTTTGATATTGCATTTACCTCGGTTCTCAAAAGAGCAATAAGGACTTTGTGGATTGTGCTTGACGACATGGATTTGATGTGGATCCCTGTTGAGAGGTCTTGGCGGCTTAACGAGCGCCACTACGGCGCACTACAGGGTCTGAACAAAGCAGAGATGGCAAAGAAGGTCGGTGAAGAGCAGGTCCACATATGGAGAAGAAGTTATGACGTGAGGCCTCCCCTGCTTGACGAAGATGATGAAAGGTACCCTGGCAAAGACCCCCGCTACAAGAACCTGAAAAAAGAAGAGATTCCGAGGGGGGAGTGCTTAAAGGATACAGTGGAAAGGTTCCTGCCCTACTGGCATGAGAGAATTGTTCCCGAACTCAAAAAGGGGTCCCGCGTGATAATATCAGCCCACGGAAACAGTTTGAGAGCGCTGGTAAAGTATCTGGACAACATTTCAGATGAAGAGATTCCCCACCTGAACATTCCAACCGGAATTCCGCTAATCTACGAGCTGGATGACAATCTCAAACCGGTAAGGCATTATTACCTCGCGAGCGAAGAGGAAGTCAGGGCGGCAGCCAGCAAGGTGGCTGCTCAGGGAAAAGCAAAATAGGTGGTGCGCATGCCAAGGAACCCCGAAAAGTTGGAAAAGACATACCGGAAGATTTTGAGCGAGATTGGCGAAGACCCTGAAAGGGAGGGTCTTTTGGATACACCAAGAAGGGTTGCGGATTCAATTCTTTACCTTACCCACGGCTATGAGGAAGACATAGACAGGATAGTGAATGAAGCGCTCTTTGAGTCCGACAATGACGAGATGGTGGTCGTGAAGGACATAGAGCTGTACTCTCTCTGCGAACACCACATGCTTCCCTTCATAGGAAAGTGCCATGTAGGGTATATCCCGAACGGAAAGGTAATAGGCCTGTCCAAGATTCCCCGCATTGTGAATGTCTTCGCAAGACGCCTCCAGATACAGGAGAACCTGACAACCCAGATTGCGGAGACAATCAGGAAGTACACGAATGCAAAGGGAGTCGCGGTTGTTATTGAGGCGAAGCATTTGTGCATGATGATGCGCGGCGTTGAAAAGCAGAACGCGAGCATGATTACTTCCTGCCTTTTGGGGCTGTTCAAGACGCGCCAGGAAACAAGAGCCGAATTCATGAATCTCATCAGGGGTTAGAATGAAAAAGCCGGTCGTGACCGTCGGAGCGCTTGTCTTCAACAGGGAAGGAAAAGCGCTGTTTCTGAAAAGCCACAAGTGGCACGGGCTTTACGGCATTCCCGCAGGCAAGGTTGAGTACGGGGAACGCTTAACGGATGCCCTGCGCAGAGAGGTGAAAGAGGAAACAGCCCTTGGGATAAGCCGGATAAAATTTCTGGCTGTTCAGGAGATAATCAATGACTCTGATTTCTTTACCGAACAGCATTTCGTGTCTGTGAATTATGAATGCCTTGCAGACGGCACGAAAGTGGTTCTCAATGACGAGGCCCAGGAATACGTCTGGGCTTTCCCGAGAGACGCCCTTAATCTTGAGTTGAACAGGCCGACAAGAGAGCTGGTTGAGATTTGGCTCGGAAAAAATGGGGAATAAAAAAGAAGAAAAGGTGGCGCTGGTGTTTGGAGGCGCCGGCGAACTTGGAAAGGCAGTGGTCCGTTTCCTCGCAAGAGAGCAGCATGTCGTATTTTTTACCTCAAGAAAAAGCAGGAAGCGATTAAGAGAAGATATTGTGAGAGAAACTGGAAACAGAAAGGTGTTCTTTGAAAAGTGCAGTCCTGTAAAGGAACTTCAGGTAACAAATGTTGTGAAAAAAGTTTTGTCGCGTTTTGGCAGAATTGACTGGCTTTTGAATTTTGCCGGCTATGACAGAGATTTCAATGTACTGAGAGAGGCAGAACCTTCTGCCAGTATAATACCCCAGGTAAGAAAAGTCATAGAGGTTGACCTGCTTGGAAGCGTGATTCCCGTGTTTGTTGTGGAGCCGATAATGAGAAAACAGGGGCAGGGAACCATAATAACTCTGGGAACGACATCGGTTCTTGATGCAAGCGATAAGAATCTTGTTTATCAGATTGCACGAGCAGGAGTGAAGCAGATGACGGCTTCAATAAGGAGCCGGCACAGAAGAGAAGGCATAAGAGGAATCAACATTGTGCATCTCGCATTGGGAAGCGTAAGGAACAGAACAACCTTTGGTGTTCTGAACAGGAATCAGAGAAGGGAAATTGACAGGAAGGGGTGGCTTGATGCGAATGAAGATGTGGCTCCTTTTGTGTATGCAATTCTCCGGAACAAAGTTAAGCCGGATGAAGAAGGTGTGATACGCTTTGACGCAAAAACGCGGTGGGACTATGAAAGCAACTAAGAGCGCCGGCGGGGTTGTTGTCAATACGAAAACAGGAAAGATTGTTATTGTTAATCAGCACGGCAGGTCGTGGTCGCTCCCAAAAGGGCATGTTGAGGACGGCGAAAAAGAGATTGATGCTGCTGTCAGGGAGATAGGGGAGGAGACAGGCAT
>RFJB01000019.1 GCA_003695045.1 Candidatus Woesearchaeota archaeon
CGATGGAAGTGCTGACCAATGTTTCACTTGATGTCCCGAAAATGAAGCGCATTGTTGAAAGCGTGGGTGCATGCATCGCATGGGGAGGCGCCCTGAATCTCGCTCCTGCGGACGACAAGTTCATCAGGGTCGAGCACCCACTGAACATAGATGCCGAGGCCCAGCTCCTTGCCTCAATAATCGCGAAAAAGAAGAGCGTGTCGTCAACTCACGTGCTCATAGACATTCCGGTCGGCAGGGGCTCGAAGGTCCACACTGTTGCCCAGGCAAAACGCCTGAAGCGCAAGTTCCAGCGTCTTGGCAAGGAGCTGGGCATGAAAGTAAAAGCGGTGGTGACGGACGGCAGCCAGCCGATAGGAAACGGGATAGGGCCTGCGCTTGAAGCGCGAGATGTGCTTTATGTTCTGAGAAACGACTACAGGCAGCCGTTTGACCTGCGGGACAAGGCGCTTATGCTTGCGGGCCTGCTGCTTGAAATGGCCGGCAGGGCAAGGCGCGGAAAAGGACGGCAGGTCGCAGAGCAACTCCTGAACAGCGGAAAAGCATACGACAAGATGGTCCAGATAATAAGGGCGCAGGGAGGAAAGGAGAAATCGCCGGACGACATTCCCATCGGGAAGTACCGCGCAGATGTGAAAGCAAGAAGGAAAGGAACAATAACGCACATATCCAACATCACAATATCGAGGACGGCGCGGCGCGCAGGCGCTCCAATGGACAAGGGGGCGGGAATATACCTTTACAAGCACGCCGGCGAGAGGGTTGAAAAGGGCGACATAATAATGAGCATTTACTCCAACAACGCAGAGCGGCTGAAGTACGCAGTGGAATTCCTCAACAGCCAGCACGGAGTGTTCATAGACCGGAAGCCGTCCGCATGAAGAGGTCGTGCACAGCGTTGCTGCGTTGCTGATTCTGCAAGCGCCGCCGATTCAGACACAAACTATTTATAGAACCAATAAAAGCGTGATTTCATGGCTGACGCAACCCTACGCAGGCGAAAGCAAAGCGGCAAAGGAAAGCGGGACGCAATCGTTGTGCTCGACTTCGGGGGCCAGTACGCGCATCTCATCGCTAACCGGCTGAGAAGGATAGGCGTTTACTCGGAGATACTGCCGACGGACGTTTCCCCGGCCAAGCTCAAAAAGGAAGAACATGACAGGGGGCTTCGCGTAAAAGGAATAATTCTAAGCGGCGGGCCCAACAGCGTGTACGCAAAGGATGCGCCGCCGTTCAACAGGAAAATACTGGAGATGGGACTGCCTGTTCTCGGAATATGCTACGGCCACCAGCTCATGGCGCACACACTCAACGGAAGAGTGGTCTCCGGAAAAGTCAAGGAATACGGCTTCGCAGACCTTGAGGTAAAGGACAGGAAATGCGAATTGTTCAAGGGGCTGGCAAAGAAAGAGGTTGTCTGGATGAGCCACGGCGACCTCGTTGAAGAGGTGCCTGAAGGTTTTCATGTTGCAGCGTCATCCTCGGACTGCTATGTTGCTGCGATGTGCAATCCGGACAGAAAAATGTTCGGAGTGCAGTTCCACCCCGAAGTAACCCACACAAAGCACGGCATGAAAATTCTTGAGAACTTCGTCAGGATTACCGGAGCAAAAAAGTCATGGAGCATGGAAGAATACCTGAAACAGATAAAAAAAGAAATCAGGGAAAAGGCGAAGGGAAGAAACGTGTTCCTGCTTGTGAGCGGAGGCGTTGACTCGACAGTTGCGTTCATGCTGCTCAACAAAGTTCTGGGACAGAAAAGAGTTCTTGGCCTGCACATTGACAACGGATTCATGAGAAAGAACGAGTCGGCAAAGGTTCTTAATGCCCTGAAAAAAGCCGGCTTCTCAAACCTTAACATAGTTGATGCCTCGGAGTCGTTCCTCAGGGCAGTCGCCGGCGTCGTTGAGCCGGAAGAAAAGAGGCGCATCATCGGGGAGCATTTCATCAGGGTTTACAGGAACGCCATTAAGGAACTGGGGCTTGACGAAAGGCACTGGCTCATGGCGCAGGGAACAATTTATCCGGACACCATAGAAACAGCCGGCACAAAAAATGCCGCCCTGATAAAGACGCACCACAACAGGGTTCCCCTGGTGCAAAGAATGATAAAGAAAGGGCTTGTGATCGAGCCCCTTGCCTCGCTCTACAAGGACGAGGTAAGAATGCTCGGAAAGATTCTCGGACTGCCGGCGGCGCTTGTGGACAGGCACCCGTTCCCGGGACCCGGGCTGTCAGTCAGGTGCCTGTGCAGCAGGGCAGACAAAAGGATAAGAGACGCTGAAAAGCACAACAGAAGAATCAACGGGATTATTCGGGCAATGAAAGCCGGGAAAAAGTTCAGGGGCTTCATCGCGCCGGTCGAGAGCGTCGGCGTGCAGGGAGACAACAGGACATACAGGCATCCCGCAGTCATAATGCCGCACGCCACAAAGACCGTTGCAATCAACGGAAAGGACAAGGCAGAACTTATTGGCAGCACGAAACTGAAACCGGAACTGCTGGAAAAGGTCTCAACCGCGCTGACAAACAACGTGCACAGCATAAACAGGGTGATAGTCGCAGTCGCCTGGAAAAAGAACGCCGACCCGAAAAAATTCTCACTCAAGAAAAGCACTCTCACAAGGGAAAGGTTGGACCTGTTGAGAGAGGCAGACGCCATCGCAACAAGAATTCTGAGAAAGCACCGGCTTTACTCAAAGGTGTGGCAGATGCCGGTCGTTCTGGTTCCGTACGGGAAGAATGAGAAATCTTCAAGTGGAATCGGGGAGAGCGTTGTGCTAAGGCCTGTCGAGTCAAGAGAAGCGATGACGGCAAGGTTCTATCCGCTTCCTGCAAAAGTGCTGAAGGAGATGGCAGTCAGCATTCTCAAACTGGGAGTTGACGCTGTATTCTTTGATGTCACGAACAAGCCCCCGGGAACGATAGAGTGGGAGTAAGATAGAGCTGGAGCAAAGAGCGGAAGCAAAAGGTCTGCCGCGCGGGCAGCGGAAGAAGAAAGAGTACAGACCGTGAAGTTCCTTATATGTTCTTTCTGCAAGAAAAAATGCCAGGGCAAAAGCGTGGGCAAGGGTTGAAAGCCCTAAGAAGTTAAAAGTTTCATTTTCTAAGAAATATATCTTTTGATAAATTTTCTTAGTATGCCCAATGTTTTGGTTGATAATGACATGATTACTTTGAACAACAGAATAGATAATGTAAGCCAGAATAATCCCAAACCAAATCCTGCAAGGA
>RFJB01000002.1 GCA_003695045.1 Candidatus Woesearchaeota archaeon
GATAGGAATAAAAGAAGAGTCCCTGCCTTATGTTATTGTTGACTTTGAATCCTACGGTCAGGTAAGAAAGATAAACTCCCTGACGGCTTTGCCTGCAAATCTTTATGCGGCAGCAGCATCAGCCAGAGCAGGCAAAATGAATGAACTTGATGACGGCAGAATGATTGAAGCAGACATGTATATTGAGAGATTCCTTGAAGGCTATCTCGAAAAGGGCATTCCGGAATGGCTTGACATTGCAATAAAAAGCAACTTGCACAGGCATGCCTCTGCCGAGGAAGCGATGAGAAGCCTGCAGCTCCACTCCATTCCGACAAGCAACAATCTCTCGGTAATCGTTGACAGCATCAGCGAGATTCTTGAAGAGAAGGCACGAAAAGCAAAAGGGTAGAGACAAGATGGGAAAAAAGACAGCTCACATGAGAGGCGCGTGGGGAGGCACCATCCCTACAGACGCGAGAATGAGAAGGGAAGAGGAAGAGAAACGCGACGCGTTTGTCAACAGCATACTGCGTAATCTCCCCGGAACTCGCAAGCAGGAGTACACTGGAGTTTACAGCAGGGAAAAGAACGAGAAGGGAGGCATATGGCGAGTTTTTTCCGGTGCGCTGCCCCGGACAGAAATGCATCGGGATTACCAGAACGGTTACCCGACGGGCATGCAGCCGGTGCTGTACAAATCAGGAAATGTTGCGTTTGTCGATTCACGCTTGAAAGAGGAGGGAAACAAAGACATAGCCGATGTTCTCAGAGGTGCAGAAGAAGAAGGCAGCCCCCTCGTGGTTTATCTTCACGAGTTCAATTCAAACATTGCAAAGCCGACCCACATTCCTTTCAGTTTGATAGCATCATATGCTCTGCAGAACCTTGATTTGAAGGGCAAGACAGTCCTGGAAGTAGGGGCAGCAGACGGCGCCTTATCGCTGCAGGCGGCGAAGCAGGGAGCAGAAAAGGTCTATGCTGTTGAACTGGGAAGAAACCCTTTTACACAGGAATACATGGAAAGGGAAGGGGCAAGCTCAAGAGAGTATCATCTCGAAGGCAAGTACGCAGAACTCTGGCCGGCATTCTTCAAAGAGCACGCCAGACACAATAATGTTGACAACATTGAGTACATCATAGGCGACATCCTCAATGAAGACACGCAAAAGAACTTGCCCCTTGACGAAGTGGATGTAATAATAGCAAACATAGGACCTACTTACAACGACCTTGACCTGCAGATAATTGACATGTTCAAAAGAATGCCCAATCTTGAATCCGCAGTCCTTGGCGGCTATCACGAGATTGTAACAAGAATGAAGGATCCCATATTAAAACCTGATTCTGCTTACAAGAAGCTGGAGGAAAACGGTTTTGAAAGAAAAGAAGGGTACATCACAGTATGGGACCGTTGGGACCCGAAAAAAGAAAGGGAACCGAGATATCTCGCATTCATAGCAAAGAGGAAAGGATAAAATAAGAAGTTTGGCTTAGGACTCCATCTTTTCTTCTTCCGGCGGATTCACCGCATCAAGAAGGATAACATCAAAGTCGGTAAAGGGCCTTTCCTGTTCGAGGTCAACCTTACGCTGGTTTGTCAGATGAAGCAACGGGATAAGAGTGTAAACCTTGTCCTCCTTTGACTCGGAGGGAATGAGTTTGCTGAACTTTATGGCTTTCTGCTCCTGGCCGCCGAGGTATTCAACTATTTTTTTGTACAAACTTCTCATGACGGTGGAAACGTCAAAGGATTTTTTCGGTATGGACACCTTTGGTCCCGGAGCGGGCTTCGGAGGCCTTCTTGCTTCAACCTCAAGCGCCTTTTCAAGAGCATCAACAAGGTCGTAAATGCTGACCTTCCTCTTTCTCGGCTGGGGCATTCTCGGGATGAGCTGAACCCTGTCAAGAGACGGCTCTCCGGAAATGCCGCCGCCTTCATAGAAGCCCTCCCCGAGATCTTCAAGCTCTGAAAGGAATTCCTCCTCTGACTGCTGGGAAGAAGCCAGCAGACTGTCAAATTCGTTGATATCGTATTCAAGAAGCCGCGTTGATTTCATCTTCAGAAGTATGGCGGAAGCGAGAAGGACCTTTCCCGAAACGTGAAGGTTAAGCTCCTTCATTTTATGGACCATTTCGAGAAATCTCTTTGCGAGAAGCGAGATGTCTATGTCCCACGGATCCATGTCTTCCTTTTTTACGAGTTCCAGAAGCATGGACTGCCATGTTATCTCGTCTTCTTTCAGAAGAATATCCAGTATCTGGTCCTGCATAGTGTCACGCCTTGTTTTCTTATCGTTGATGAGATTACTCCTGAAAAACCACGCCCCTCGCTTCGCGACAGTGGAGATGCTGCCGTGACAAAGAGAGAATGACATTTTAGGTTTATAAGATTTGCCATTCAGAAGCGCGCCGCGAGAAAACATTTAAATACTGCTGTTCAACGCCAGAGGCAGAGCAGGGGCCCGTAGTCTAGTGGCTATGACGTCGCCTTTACACGGCGAAGGTCGCCGGTTCGAATCCGGCCGGGCCCATACTTTACAGCATTCTGCTTGCAGGGCAACACAGAAGCAGAGAGACCCCTAACACTCTTTGTATAAGTTCTCAACGACGTCTGCCATTTAATCACACGAGATTTCCCTGCTCCCGACGTAATTATATGCGGAATACACTGCAACGACCGCTTCTCCAACGCCAACAATTGCCTGTTTGAAGCTTGAATTAACGCAGTCGCCTGCCGCAAAAACACCTTCCATATTTGTTTTTGAGTCCCTGTCAATGATTATCTCGCCCTTGGCGTTGAGTTCAACGCCGAGTTCCTTGGCGAGTTCTGTCTGGGGTATCTGGCCTATCTCAACAAATACTGCAGACAGCTCCAGGATGTCTTTTCCGTTATAGGGGTTGTCAAGTTTCACTCCTGTAACCGTCTTGTCGCCAAAGATTTCCGTCACATTCGTTTTCAGAATGACCTCTATTTTGGGATTCTCTTCTACTCTCTTCCTGTTGATGGGTTCTGCTTTGAGATGGTCTCCCCTTGCGATGATGTAAACCTTGCTGGCGTGCTCTGCCAGGATTAGTGCCTCCTTCGCTGCCGAGTCGCCGCCTCCTACAACAGCAACAACCTTGTCCTTGTAAAAGTAGCCGTCGCAGAGGGCGCAATAATGAACGCCTCTGTTCTCAAACTCTTCACTGCCCGGAACATTCAGCTTTCTGTGCTTTGTGCCTGTTGCAAAGAGTATGCTTTTGGCTTTGAATGTCTTCTGGAATGTTTTGACTTCAAAGCAGCCGCTCTCAAGCTTCCTGACTGATTTGACCCTGTCTTCCTCTATCTCAACAGGATATTCCTTTGCATGCTCAAGTATTCTGTCGGCAAGTTCCTTCCCTGTAAGCTTCTTGAACCCGGGATAGTTCTCGACGGTATCAGTGAGAATTATTGTTCCTCCCAGCGTTTCGCCAATCATGAGAACTTTCATGCCTAATCTGCCAGCATACATGAGAGCCGCTCCTCCCACGACGCCGCCGCCTATGATTATCAGGTCATAGGTCTTTTTTTCATCAGCACCTGTTTCTTCAGTTGATTTTGATTCACCGGCAGACAAACTGCCGTCCAATACAAAGTCAGTCATGCGTATCACCTTTTTCAAACAAGCAGGTTTCTGTTCAGATTAAAAAAGTTTGGGTGTGCTGTAAAACTTAACTGCTTTTCAGCGATTCAATTAGTGATTTCACAAAGACAGGCAGGTCGTCGGGAGTCCTTGAAGTGATAAGATTGCCGTCAATTACGACCGGCTCATCAACCCATTCGGCCCCTGCATGGACAACGTCATCCTTTATCGCAACATAGCTTGTCACTTTTCTTCCTGAAAGAACGCCTGCTGAAGACAGCACCCATCCTGCATGGCAGATTGCAGCAATTATTTTGTTCTTCTCATTCATCTCGCGGACTATTCTGAGAGCTTCCTTGTCAAGCCGCATAAAGTCGGGCGCCCAGCCGCCCGGAATGACTATCGCATCCATCTTGTCCGTGTCAACCTCTGCGTAAGTCATGTCTGCGGTGACTGAATAGCCGTACTTCCCCCTGTAGATTTCTTTCTTCGGAGCCGCAAATGCGACATCAAAGCCCTCTTCTTTAAGCCGGTAGTATGGATAAACTCCTTCCATGTCCTGAAACTGGTTGTGTATGAGAATTACAACTGATTTCTTTTCCATACTCTCACCTCCGCATGAGGGAAACAGCAGATGCATAAAAAACTTCTCACAAATCTTTTACTACTGGAAAGTTTTAAAAATAAGCTTGGTTTCCTTAACACCGCACGATGACAGAACCGTATCTTGAAGCATCACAAAAGGGAGTGAAATATGGCTTTGTGCTAGATGACAATCCCGCAAGACAACTCGAAGTAAGCAAGCTTCTTGAAGATATGGGATACCGCAGCTTAACTGCTTCATCACTTGAAGAAGCCCTGCATAAAATACCTGACAGCGTAGAAGTGATTGTCTCGGACCTGGACCTTAGCAATGGAAATTTCCTGTCAGGAATGCAGTTTGACGGCTACAGATTTCTGAAGAACATCCGAAAAAAGCAGGAGGAAGGAAATTACCCGAATCTTAAGGAAGTCATACTTTACAGCACTTTTTTCAACAGATGGTCTGTTGGAAATTTAATATATCCTGTGAAGACCGGGATCAGAAAGAGAGTTGAAGGCATGGGATATCATGTTGTCCCAAAAGAAAAGGGACCGGACGGGCTTGCAGAAATTCTGAAGAACAGCCAGGAGATTATGTGACGCCGGCGCCCGGATTTGAACCGGGAAGGCCTTGCGGCCACCTGGTCTCGAGCCAGGCGCAATACCAGGTTATGCGACGCCGGCAGAA